>JAUZPL010000030.1 GCA_030705955.1 Bacillota bacterium
GAGACCCCGCAGGCGCGTTAGCGACGAGGAGGCTCCCGGTCCGCCCGCGGAAAGCGAGCGTCTGGAGCGGAAATCAACTTGCCCGTTTATGAGGTTTTGCCTTTTTTGTCCAAAATAAAAAAGATTGCCGAGAAAAAATACCCCTTTCTCGACAATCTGAAGACCGATTAAGTAATCGGTCTTTTTAACTCCAAATATTGTCATACCTAACCAACGCAACATTGACCATCAATTAATTTTTATTTAACCTTTCTTATAATCCCTCCGTTTTCATTTTTATCAAGCAATTTAATGCCATTAGGAGATACTTCGTATTTCCAATAACTAATAGCCTTTGTTCCATTCACCACATAGTGTTCATCTTCAATTAAAGTAACAATATAATTAGTTCCAGATGGTTTAACGCTATTTTTAAAATCAAGCTTGGTTTTATTATTAGGAGGACCAACTGGAATTTCTTTAGAAACTGTTTTACCAACTATAAGTGATAAAGGAATTTTTAAAATTATTTTCCCTCTTTCATATTTGTTGTAGTGATTTATCGCCATTTTAAGTGCTGATTTATCGGTAAACTTCGATTGAGAACTGGTTTTACTAATACTGCATCCAACGATTGTCACGAATAACAATAATAACAAAGAACTTAGAACCATTTTTTTCATTCCATTCATTCCATTCTCTCCTTTCCTTGTTTTTTTACTTTTTTCGTAAGTTTAAGTGTAAAACTTTTACAATTTGCTTGTATTTAGTTTAACATAAAATCCCATAAAACCTTTGAAAATTCAATTAAATAATTCCATAATTATAGAAAAACGCACAGCAAACTAATTACTGTGCGTTTTCTGATGTGAATTTATTGAAAATTTTATTGTTAATTAAGGTGCGAATTGGTGTGCGAATTGGGTTTTTCTACTCCTAAACCGAACCCGTTATAGTAAAAGCCGCTTTTTATCTTTATTTACCCTCTTTTATCCAATTTTCTACCCATGCTGCTGCTTCATTCCAATTATGAACTCTTATAACACCTTCTGGAATAGGATCTTGGTTATATGGAGTATCAAATAAAAGAACAGGTATTTTGCATTCTTCGTGTATCATGACAGCATTATCATGCTTATCCTCAAAAAAAATATCCACATTATATTTTTTTACCGCTTCCACTTTATGATGGGTGCCAATTAATTCAATATGATTAAAAAAAACGTTGTGATCTTTAAACCATTTTTCGGTTACATCTAATAAATGAGTTGCTCTTGCACTAATAAAGATTAATTTATGCTCATTTTTCCATTTATTAAGGATGTCTGCAGCACCTTCAACCAGTGGGGATTCTGCATAGATTTGCGGTTCGTTCTCTTTAAACCATTTATTAAACTCCTTTTCCGAAACATTGACAAATGGTGTTAAATCGTATTGCTTAATATCCTCTAATTTCAGATTTAAACCAAACGCCTCATTCATAAAAGGAAGGATTGCAGATGGACTTGTCACAGTTCCATCAATATCAATTCCAAATTTTTTTTCCATTCTTTTTTCTCCTCCAAATGAATTTCAAACCTATTGTAACAAAAAAATACGTCTTATTAGAAGTAACCAATCATTTCCGCTTGAAATAGGAATAAACGAAAAAGTTAAATATTAGCATTTTAAAAAAAGGATGAAGGCAAACAATATAAATGCTCCTAAACTTGAAAGTGAGGGATCACGATGGAAGACCGGGAAAAGGATCTGAAAGAGCGTGATTATCGTGATAGTGCTTATTTAGGCGAAGATATTCCTAACGACCCTTCTGAGTATAGGGAAGAAACAGCAGCTGAGATTGCAGCACCTGTTTCCTTTGACAGAAGAAGGGGATATGATGATTTAGGGGAAAGAGCAGAGGGTGGAGCAGGAGTTGGGTATGCTGCCTTGGCTCTATCCATCATCTCTTTATTTGTCTGGCCCATTCTTTTTGGCGCAGTTGGAATCGTCCTCGGCTTTATTGCACGGCGGAAGGGTGCAGAAGGTCTTGGTGCTTGGGCAATTGGGGTAGGCGCTGTTTCTCTCATTCTTGGCATCTTTGTCTCTCCGTTTTTTTGATTAAGGGGCAAAAAAAGAAACCTGGCATGGCCGGGTTTCTTTTCATATTAATTTTTACCTTCTTCTGCTTTCTTTTGAAAATATTCCTCTGCAATTTGATCGATTTCTCTCTTTAATTCTTCAACCATGTTTTCTTCAGGGACCTTTCTGACGATTTCTCCTTTACGGAATAAAAGTCCTTCGCCTCGTGCACCTGCGATTCCAATATCAGCCTCTCTTGCCTCTCCAGGGCCATTAACAGCGCATCCTAAGACAGCAATTTTAATTGGGGCTTTTATTTTTTGAATGTATTCCTCTATTTCATTTGCAATACTTATTAAATCAATTTCAATTCTTCCACAGGTTGGACACGAAATTAAGGTAGCAGCATTAGAGGACAGCCCAAAAACCTTCAAAAGTTCTCGTGCAACTTTAACCTCTTCAACAGGGTCAGCACTTAAGGAAATTCGAAGAGTATTACCGATACCCTTATTTAGAATGGCACCTAATCCAGCTGCGCTTTTTACTGTTCCTGAAAATAAAGTCCCTGACTCTGTTATACCTAAATGGAGTGGATAATCAAACGCTCTTGAGGCTTTATCATATGCCTCGATAGCAAGATTAACATCAGAGGCTTTCATTGAAACGATAATATCATGGAAATCTAAATCCTCAAGAATTTTAATATGGTGAAGGGCGCTTTCCACCATTCCATCAGCTGTTGGATATCCGTATTTATCAAGTATTCTTTTTTCAAGGGACCCAGCATTAACCCCAATTCGAATAGGTATTCCACGTTCCTTTGCAGCATTTACAACTGCTTCAACTTTTTCCCTTTTGCCGATATTACCTGGATTAATCCGAATTTTATCTGCT
Source organism: Bacillota bacterium (assembly GCA_030705955.1). Classification (GTDB taxonomy): domain Bacteria; phylum Bacillota; class Bacilli; order Bacillales; family Cytobacillaceae; genus JAUZPL01. Next base: position 2,935 of record JAUZPL010000030.1, read on the forward strand.
CCACCCTCAATGGCTTTAAGGGCTAATTTGTAATCAAAATGAATGTCAACTACAAGGGGAATATTAATTCTCTTTTTAATTTCTGAAATAGCATTTGCTGCACGTTCATCAGGACAAGCAACACGAACAATTTGACAGCCAGCCTCTTCCAAACGTTTAATTTGTGCAACTGTTGCTTCAACATCATGAGTTTTCGTAGTTGTCATGCTTTGAATAAACAATTCATTACTTCCGCCGATTGTTAAATTACCAACCTTGACTGGACGGGTTTTCGTGCGATGTACTATTTCATTCAAGTGAAATTCGCTCCTTTAAAATGGATTCGAATATAAAATAACATAAACGATACAAATTATTTTATCAGTCAACCCGTTATTTTGACAAGAAGAAGGATTGGTATATATGGAAGAATACAATTATCTAGAATATTCAGGGAATCTATAGGATTTACCAATTTGTAATTTATCAGGGGATTGCCCCGGATTTAATGCTTTAAAATCATGTACTAAAGCAGTAATGGGAACGGACAATGATGAATTGGAGTGATGCTCAACAATGGATATAAGTGTTTGTCCTGGCCCAACACTTGCTTCAAAAAAGGGAAAGTTTACTTCTGGTTTGGCGGTGGCTGTGACAGTTTGGGAATTAGCATGGGGCAAAGTTCCGACGGTTAAATCAAAATAAACTGCATATATGATAAGAAGAGATAAAAGAAATCCCAAAATTCTTTTCATTGGACAAGCCTCCTTTAAGAAGTTTGTACATAAGTATGCTTGATAAGTTTAGTTTAGAACGAATTTTATTAGAAAAACTTGGCGTTCGCCAAGTCCTTAGATGGCGAATGCCTTAGTTTTTCTTATGCGATTTAAGAGTTGATTTCAATAACGGAAGTTAACACGCTTTAGCACTTTAATAAAGGTAAACTTTCCTATTAGCAAAAAAAAAAAGCGAACTCAGTTCGCCTTTTTACTCAACTTTTTTTGGTTTAGGTATTTCATTTATTGATAAATATAAAACCAGGATTGCAACTAACCAATTAAGCAAAGAACTTGCAGGAACCGTTGTTTTAATGGAAGCCATAATAGTAAAAAAAACAGTCGGTAGTGTCAAGCTATACGCTGCCATCCTCCATAGCTGACGGTAATTAATTTTTCTTCCTGAAAGATTTTTTAACCCTAAGCCAAAAAGGGCTAAAATGGAGATTTGAACAAAGTTAGAAGCACTAGTGAATAAATAAATAAATATCGATAGGACAGGAATAATGATTACCTTTAGTCCATTTAATGTGTTTAAAAGTTGGATTAAATCTTGATTGGAGACTTTCTTGTCACCAAACATCGAGTATGGATATGTTTCACTCTTTTCACCAGCTATTAGAACAAATTTATTTTTTAAAAGAGCAAGTCCATTATCCGTTCCAGCGATTTTTTCTTCTGTAAGAGTACCTGTTGGATCTAAAAAGATTGTAAAGTTTTCTTTGTCAATCGTAATAGGGACGGACGTTTTTGTAAAAAGCTGACCATTATGTATAGAAAAAGGAGTCAGTTCATCTTTCATTATGGATCTTACAGTATCAATTCCTGTGGAAATCGCTGTGCTTAAAAAATAAACAGAGGGAAGAATGGAAAAGAGGGAGAGTAAAAATACATATAAAATAGTCTTTCCAATACCTTGAAAACGAAAGAGGGCAATCGTTTTTGGTGAATAGAAGCTTTTATAAAATTGTTGAAAAATATTCATTTAATAACCACCCTTAAAATAGATTCACATTTTTATTTTAGCTTTGATAATCTTGATATACAAGGTGGGCATGGGCGGAAATGCAAGTTACAGCTTGATTGGAGGGACTACATAATGGAAATGATTTATTGGGTATTCATTGTAGTGTTATTTGCTATATCATTCATTGGTCTAATTTATCCTATTATTCCTAGCGCACTATTTTTACTCGCGGGTTTCCTTGTTTACGGGGGATTCTTTGGTTTTCAACGTTTAAGTTGGTTTTTTTGGGTCATACAAGGTTTTTTTATTATTCTTTTATTTGGTGCAGATTATTTAGCTAATTTAATTAGCATAAAAAAATATGGCGGTTCTAAAGCCGCCATATGGGGAAGTACTATTGGAATGATTATTGGTCCGTTTGTTATACCGTTTCTAGGTATCATTATAGGACCATTTATTGGGGCGGTGGCAGCAGAAATTCTTGTTCACAAAAAAAATGTAAAAAGTAGTATTAAAATAGGATTTGGCACTATTATTGGATTAATTAGCAGTATAGCAACAAAGACCATTATTCAAATCATAATGGTCGCTTATTTTGTCATTCTGGTTACTAAATGAAAAAAAACTCAAATTGGCTTTTTTAATTGATCCCACAAATTTCATAAGGACAATTTTGGCAATCAATTGCTTGCTTCAAATAATTTAAATCTTTTACCGTTATCTTTTGCAGATCATATGAAATAATGTTTTTTTCTCTTAGCTCTTTTAATGTCCTTTGTACAACCTCTCTAGTACCAAATGTTAGGTTCGCTATGTCTTGATGTGTAAGGGGGAGGTTAATAAGAATTCCGTTTTCAGTTTCAATGCCATAAGATTGGCAAAGACGAATCAATATGGAGTATAACCCCCCTTTTTTTCCATTCATAATTAGGTCCTGACATTTCATTTGAGCTTTTATGTATCTAGTACTAATCCATGAAATTAGTGCCTTCATGGAATTTGTATCATTTAGGATGAATTTTTCAAATTGCTCCCGTTTAATCAGAAGCATTTCGCAGTCTGTAATTGTTTTAGCACTGAAGTGATAGTTTGGGTTTTGTGTAAATGGTTGGTATTCAAGAATTAATTCTCGCCCATCTAAAATTTTTAATATAAATTCTTTTCCTTTTGGATGAACACATCCAACAGAAAGGCTTCCCCTTCGAAGGATATAGATATTATGTACTGTATCTTTTTCTTGAAAGAGAACAGTTCCTGCCTTAACCTTTTGAAAAGAGTCCTTTTCGCTAAAAAATTGAACTAATAAATTATATAATGAAACGTTCTCTCCATTCATTTTTCCCCACTCCTTTTCATCCCTTCAGCTTGATTAAAATCATTTATTTTCATCATGTCAATAAGGATTTTCAAAAATAGACAATGCTGCCTATAGACAGGAACTAAATGTGACAAATTTTTGACAATGGTTTTTTAAATACATTTTTTACATAAAATAATTTAAATGTATAAAAGCTACCATTGAGGAGATTGTATTTATGTTGGAATCAGGCAAAATGTTTGAAACATGAATCCAATTTTGGTAATCTTAAGGTGTAGAGCTTTAGAAATATTCTTAAATCATAACAATTCTAGAATAACTAAAGCAAAATATAAAAATTTATTGGAGGATGGATAACTATGGCATTTGAATTACCACAATTACCTTATGCTTATGATGCGCTTGAGCCACATATTGATAAGGAAACAATGAATATTCACCACACAAAGCATCATAACGCATATGTAACAAATTTAAACAATGCATTACAAGGACAAGATGAATTACTTTCAAAATCTGTTGAAGAGGTAATTTCAAACCTTGATGCAGTCCCTGAATCTGCTCGTACAGCAGTACGTAACAATGGCGGGGGTCATGCGAACCACTCTTTATTCTGGCAAATCCTTTCACCAAACGGTGGCGGTGAGCCTACAGGTGAATTAGCAGATGCTATTAATAATAAATTTGGCAGCTTTGAAAGCTTTAAAGAAGAGTTTGCTAAAGCAGCAGCCACTCGTTTCGGTTCAGGATGGGCATGGCTTGCAGTAAATAATGGAGAATTAGAAGTAACTAGCACTCCAAACCAAGACTCTCCTTTAATGGAAGGTAAAACACCAATTCTTGGACTTGATGTTTGGGAGCATGCTTACTATTTGAAATTTCAAAACCGTCGTCCAGAATATATTACTTCCTTCTGGAATGTAGTCAATTGGGACGAAGTTTCAAAACGTTATAAAGCAGCAAAATAATTTCCTTTAAAAAGACAGCCAATTTAAAAAGGCTGTCTTTTGTTTATTATGGGAATAAGAAAATTGCCATTGTTAAAGACTACCCTTATGGGAAAAGGGGAGTCGTTATGAAAAAGAAAATTTTAGGGAATGTAGAATTAACAAAGGATTTATCTTTGTTATTATACATTGGAGGGCTGTATTCATTAAGTGTCGCCCTTTCAAATACCTTTGTAAATATTTATTTATGGAAACAGTCAGGTAAGTTTTCTGATTTAGCACTCTATAATTTATCCATTGTCGTTCTTCAGCCTCTCACATTTATTTTAGCTGGTAGATGGGCGAAAAAATTAGATCGTGTCATCGTTTTAAGAGTTGGAGTAATCTTCTTAGCCTTATTTTATTTAATGGTTTTATTTACAGGAACCCATGCTTCTAAATATCTCCTTTTATTAGGAAGCTTACTTGGGATTGGGTATGGATTTTATTGGCTTGCCTACAATGTTTTAACATTTGAAATTACAGAGCCTGAAACAAGAGATTTTTTTAATGGTTTTTTAGGGATTTTATCTTCTGCTGGTGGAATGATTGGCCCCATTGGAGCAGGATATATTATTTCACGTTTAGAGAAATTTACTGGATATACGATTGTATTCGGTTTATCCTTAGCCTTATTTGCATTGGCTGTGTTTTTAAGCTTTTCCTTAAAGAAGCGGCCGGCTCACGGGAAATACTGTTTTCGAAGAATTTTGTCTGAAAGAAAAAATAATAAAAATTGGAAACTAATCACAAATGCTCATATTTTCCAAGGTCTTAGAGAGGGAATGTTCGCCTTTGTTATTTCAGTTTATGTCTATTTATCATCTGGAAGTGAGTTAGCACTAGGTGGATATGGTCTCGTTAATTCGGGAATTTCATTTGTGGCCTATTATGCTGCATCTCGATTTATTAAAAGAAATATGAGGAAAAAAGCTATATTTGTCGGAGGGATTCTCCTTTATTTAGCAATATTTTTAATTGTTGGGGATGTTAGTTTTATAAAGCTTATTATATATGCGGCAACAATTGCAATTGCCTATCCTATTTTACTTGTTCCATACATATCCACCACCTATGATGTAATCGGTTCTGGGTGGCAGGCAGCTGAAATGCGGGTTGAATATATTGTTGTTCGAGAGCTTTATTTAAACCTTGGTCGGATTATTTCAATCCTAATATTTTTAGGCGCAATTCTTTTCTTTAATGAGCAAAAATGTATTCCTATTTTGCTTTTAGTTTTAGGAGCAGGACATACATGTATATATTGGTTTGTGAGGCGGGTAGAATTACCTGTAGCATAACGTAGCGATGAGTATTAAGATATACTCATCGTTTTTTTGTTTTAAAAATTGGTAAGGGTTCTTCATAGCCAAAATGAGTTTTTTCTTATAGAATAATAAAGTACTTTGACTAAATAGATATTCTGGACTTGAAGCATATATAGTAGGCTTCTTCTTTTTTCTATATGAACCACAAAGGAAGTGTTCAAAAATTGAACGAAAAAAAGAAAAAAAAGAGACAAGTTCCTTTTCGTCTAAATTTTATCTTCTTTATTGTATTTCTGCTTTTTTCTACGCTTATATTAAAACTTGGTGTTGTACAAATAGTATACGGGGATGATTTTAAACGGGAAATTCAAAGAACAGATGATGTTACTATTAACACTCCGGTTCCACGCGGGAAAATGTTTGACCGGAATGGGAAAATAATTGTTGACAATGTTCCTGAAGATGCCATTACGTATACGAAAGACCAAACGGCTAATCCAATAGAGATGCTAAAGGTTGCTGAAAAATTGGCAACATTAATTGATATGGATACCTCAAAAATACGTGATCGTGATAAAGAAGACTTTTGGATTTTAAAAAATCCTGATAAGGCAAAAGCATTGATAACAAAGAAAGAGTGGAAATTATATTATCAAAAAAAATTGGATGATAAACAAATTTATAAATTACAGTTGAAAAGGGTTCCGAAAGATGCACTTAATTCGTTCTCACCAGAGGAATTAAAGGTACTGGCTATTTATAAACAATTTAATAGCGGTTATGCCTTAACACCTCAAATCGTTAAAAATAAAAATGTAACACCACAGGAATTTGCGAGGGTGAGTGAAAATCTTGATAAATTGCCTGGTGTTGATACTACTACAGATTGGGAACGATCCTATGTATTTGGTGGTACATTAAAGACGATTCTTGGAAATGTTACATCATCTCAAGAAGGTCTTCCAAAAGATCAATCTGAACAATATCTAGCCCAAGATTATAGCCGAAATGATCGGGTTGGAAAAAGTTATATTGAAATGGAATATGAAAATGTTCTTCAGGGTGAAAAGGCAAAAGTAAAAAATGTAACCGATAAATCTGGTAAAGTCCTATCATCAGATGTCATTTCCGAAGGAGAAAGAGGAAAAGACCTCGTTTTAACAATCGATATGGATTTACAGCAACAGGTGGAGAATATTATTGAGAAAGAATTGAAAATTGCCAAGCAAAGTTCAAATTCTGCACTTTTGGATCGGGCATTCGTCGTTCTCATGAATCCTCACACTGGGGAAATCTTAACGATGGCTGGTAAACAAATACAACCTAATGGACAGTTTACTGACTTTGCACTTGGAAATATAACAACATCCTATAACGTCGGCTCTGCTGTAAAGGGAGCAACTGTTTTAACAGGGTATGAAACGGGAGCCATTCATCCTGGATCAACACAGTTGGATGAACCATTATTTATTAAAAATACTCCTGAAAAGAAATCTTGGAAAACATTTGGTACTATAAACGATTTAACAGCACTACATGTATCATCAAACGTATATATGTGGAAAACGGTTATTGCTATGGCAGGTGGCCATTATGTACGAAATCAGCCTTTGCCATTAAACACTAACACATTTGATACGATGCGCCAGTCTTTCGCTCAGTTTGGACTAGGTTCTCGAACGGGGATTGATTTGCCAAATGAAATGACTGGATTTCAAGGTCAATCTAGAATGCCTGGTTTGCTGCTTGACCTTGCTATTGGACAATATGATACGTATACTCCTATGCAATTAGCTCAATATGTTTCTACGATTGCAAATGGAGGTTATCGGGTTCAGCCGCATATTGTGAAAGAGATTCGTGATCCAGTTTTAGATAATAATCAAATGGGACCAATCGTACAGGAAATTCAACCCAAGATCTTAGACAAAATCAATGCAAAAGACGAATGGATCCAACGGGTCCAGTTAGGATTTAAAGGGGTAATGCAGGCTAGTGATGGTACTGCTCATACCTATTTTCAAGGTGTAGATTACAATCCCGCTGGAAAAACAGGAACTGCTCAGGCATTCTATGATGGTCCACAACGGAAAAAATACGGTAAGATTCCTCCTGAAGTCATGAATCTAAGTCTTGTTGCCTTTGCTCCATATGATAACCCTGAGATTGCTATGGCAGTCGTTGTCCCATGGGCATACCAGGCAGCTACTGGAAGAAGTACGAACGAAATTATGGGCCGTGAGATATTGGACGCTTACTTTAATTTAAAAAAACAGCGTGAAGCACAGAGCATGCAGGCATCTACTGCTTCAACAACTACAACAACTCAAAGTAACCATTAAAAAAGCAATGCAATACCTATCCCTTATTTTAGGGGTAGGTATTTCTTATGCGATTAAGAGTTGATTTCAATAACAGAAGTTAACACGCTTTAGTGTTTTAATAAATTTAAACTTTCCTATTAGCTAAAAAAAGGAGGATCCAAATATAATATGGGTCCTCCTTTTTCCTATTTCGTTTTTGTAATCGTTTTTGCAATTTGACTGTAGTCCATTTTATTAGTTAAGTCATAGGATCCTAATTGTACCTTCGTGTGGTAGTTATGCGTAATTAAATATGATTGAAATTCTCTTTCATTTTCAATAATCTTTTGTTCAGCAAGAATATGTGCAATTTCCTCGGAGGTCATTCCAGATACTACCTGTAAACGATATGTCACGTTAGAGGTAGTTGGATTTGGAGGAGGGGTTACTTGCTGTTTTTTTGAATTTTGTGTTTCTGATCTTTTAGGTACAGCCTTATTAGGAACAGTATTTTTCTTTATTTTGCTGAATTCCGATTCAGAGAGAATGACATATCCGTTTTTTTGCAATAAGGCTTTTGCGTTTTTTTGATTTAACTGATTTACTGGTTGCTTGTTAAAAGTATAATAGTAACTTCCAAGCATACTAATAGTGAAAATGATTCCAAATGAAAATGCTCGGAGGCCGCGCTTATTCATATCGTTTTCCTCTATCGGCATATTCCTGCAAAATGGCAAAGACATCACCCTGTGAAAGTGAAGCTTGAATAGCAATCTGCTCAATTGGTTTCCCTTGTTGAGCTAAAGCCCAAACTTGATTTTTAATAATATCATGGATTTCTCTTTGATTTTGATATAGAGGTTGAACGGATGAAAAGCCATCATCTGTAACTAAAAGCTCTTCCTCAAGTATTTTTAGCTTTTTTTTCAATTGGTATAGTTCTTGAACTTGCTGTAATGTAAGTTGATCAATTTCTTCCTTAAGCTCCTTATATGGGTCTTTTTGAAAAAAAGAAACTAGTAGGAGAAGAAGAGAGAACCCAAGAAGACTGAACATCATAATCCCCATGTACGGACACCTCAAATAATTTTAATAGAAATATTTTACCACATATTCGTCATATTACGAGAAAAGGACAAAAGATTAGTGGAATTGTCGAATAAAAGTAAGGAAATAAGTTGGCATTATGTCGAATTTCTAAGTAAAAACTTGAATTCCTTCAAATGAAAAATAATTTTCTCTTCATCAGTTTAATCGTAATAAGGACAAGCAGAATACGACAAATTGCGTTTATTGTGCCGTTTTCTTCTAGGTGCTAACATTAAATTAATAATAAATACGAATAATTACGAAGCAAAGGGAATATATTATTTTTTTTGAAAAGTGGAGGATTATATGGATGGAATTTCTTTCATACAAACAACTATTGATTCTGAATCAAAAATACATCTTGTATGGGAACCCCATGAATTGCCGCTAAAAGTCCTCGAGATTTTTTTTAATTTTACTATGGAAGATTTTACTCAGGTCGTACGTATTCATGAAATGACTCCAACCTTTTTCCAAAATCAAAATGACTTACATTTTTTTGAACTTCCCATATCCTATTACAAAGGGGAATGGAGTATTAAAGGGCTTGCCCCAAATAAGAGGTATAATGTAGAAATTGGGGTTAAAATTTTTGAAAATCATTTTTTTCCATTGCTAAGATCAAATCCTATCTGTATTCCTAACAATCTTACAAACAATAAAGAATCCATCGATCTTTTCCTTGTACAGCAAATTCATGAAATGACACCTAAATGGATGAATCAGGTCAGCACTTATAGCTACTATGGGCCAACTTTGGGGGAGAAAAATGAGTAATATAAAAGCCCTTATGCTATCCTGGGAATTCCCTCCTAATGTGGTGGGTGGATTATCAAAGCATGTGGATGGTTTGTCCAGATCATTAGTCCAGTTGGGAGTACAAGTACATATCATCACAGCATATAAGGAAGGGCTACTTTCAGATGAAATATATAATGGGGTTTATGTTCATCGAGTAAAGCCGCTAAATGATAAAGATGAAAGCTTTTTTTCATGGGTAGCAGGACTAAATTTGACGATGGCTATGGAAGCAAAAAGGTTAGCCGAGAATATTGAATTTGATTTGATTCATGTTCATGACTGGCTGTCAGGAGCTGCTGGTATTGCATTAAAAAAATTTCTTTCTCTCCCATTATTAACAACAATCCATGCGACAGAATTTGGTAGGAGTGGCGGCATTTTTAATGAAATGCAGCGGTTTATTCATGAAAAAGAAATTCAATTAATAAATCAATCAGATAAATTGATTGTTTGCAGTCACTATATGTTTAAAGAATTATGTACGGTATTCAAAGTGAACCCAGAAAAGTTGACGATTCTCCCTAACGGAATTGAGCCTAATATGAGTTTGGTCAAGACAACTATGATGCCAGAGTGGAAAAATAAAAAAATCATTTTTTCAATAGGAAGAATGGTTGAGGAAAAGGGGTTTGAAACCATTATTAAAGCAGCCTCTTTAGTAAAGGAGCGAGGACTTGAATTCTTTTTTATTGTCGCTGGAAAAGGTCCAAAACTTCAGCAATATAGAGGCAAAGCAATAAATGAAAAACTGGAAGAACAGATATCCTTTGTCGGATATATATCCGAAATTGAAAAAAACGCATATATATTACAAAGTGAAGTAGCAGTTTTTCCAAGCCTTTATGAACCATTTGGAATTGTTGCCCTTGAGTCTATGATTCTTGGTAAGCCAACGATTGTTTCAAATACAGGTGGCTTAAAAGGTATTATTCAGCATAGGAAAACAGGCTTGCTCATGGATCCGGGTAATGCTGAGAGCTTACTTGAACAAATTGAATTTCTCCTGACAAATCCAAAAAAGGCGAAAGAAATTGGTCGTTGTGGTAAAAAAATGGTGAATAGAATATATGGTTGGAAGCATATTGCACAAGAAACTATTCTTGTGATGGAGGATTTACTTTTAAAAACCGTGTTTTAGATTAGCTGGTGAATTATAAATTATAATAGTAGGTGGTCTCAATGATAAATATAACTGAACTTAAAAATAATAGTCATTTTGTTCCACGCTTTACCGAATTGGAACAATTGGATTATATTCCTGGTATTTGGATAAATGGAAAGTCATACTGGCTGCAAGATAGTACTGAAAAAGTAATATACGATGAAGCTGTAATGTTGAATGTGAAACAGGAGCAGATTCATTCGAAAATTCGTTTGTTTAACCATTTTATAAGCAATCATAGTGATGAGCAAAAGGAATTAAAAGTATTGGGAATGCATCACTATTCAAATCTGTCAAAAGAACAATTTACCTTTATTGCTCCTGCCGAGAATGTCATTTATCACCTAAACAATAGCCAAATTTTTTTAGTGAATGGACAATATGGTACAGCAGGAATAAAGGATTATACGATTCAGCCTTTTTGGAACGTATTTACAGACGAAATGTGGAGCAACCAAGAAAAGGGAATTTTAAAATTCCAGCCTTTAGCAAAGGGTCACTGTGCAAGTGTTCTTACATTTGATATAACTTTAAACCCACATGAAACGGTTAAATTAAGTACATGGAATATAAAAGGAAAAACGAAAAGAGAACTTTTAACTCTTAACAAGGCCCTTTTAAAAAACAGACTAGCATTTCAATAAGAAAAGTGATATTATAGAAAAGTCGTATGAACGAACTAGCTTGTAATAGTTTGGAGGGAAATAAACATGCGTGTGAATATTACGTTAGCTTGCACTGAGTGTGGAGATCGTAACTATATTTCAACAAAAAATAAACGAAATAATCCAGATCGTCTTGAGCTTAAAAAATATTGCCCAAGGGAAAAACGATCTACAACACACCGTGAAACAAAATAAAGCAGTAGGTGCTTCCTACTGTTTTTTTTGTTGTCTTAATTTATACTTTAGGTAAGGAGGGTATGACTAGTGGAAAATAAAAAAGTAATTCGTGGACAAATGAAAGATACACTATCAAAGCTTTCAAAGGATCAATATAAAGACAATTCTAAAAGAATAGCCAATCAATTATACGAGGATACTGCTTGGAAAGAAGCAAAAACCATTGGGATTACCATTTCCAAGCCTCCAGAGGTTGCTACACAGCAAATCATCAAAAAAGCATGGGAGCAAGGAAAAAAAGTTGCTGTACCTAAGTGTTATCCAAAGGAAAAGAAAATGGTATTCCGCCAAATAACTGAGTTTTCTCAATTAGAATCTGTGTTTTATGGGTTGATAGAGCCAAAAGAAGAACAAACAGCAGTGGTGGAACCAGAACAAATTGATTTAATGATGGTTCCTGGTTTGGCCTATACATTAGATGGGTACCGTGTTGGTTTTGGTGGAGGCTATTATGATCGTTATTTGAAGAATTTTCATGGGAATACTCTTTCACTTGCTTTTGATTGTCAAATCATTTCTTATTTAGACGCAGAAAGTCATGATATTCCCGTATCGAAGATTATTACAAATCATGGAGTATATGAAACCAAATGATTGAGGTTCTTTTCTTTTTAGTCATCATTGCTGTAACTTGTGTAACTGGTTATTTTTTAAAATCACTTACTTTCTCAGGTGCTCTTTTAGCTTTCATTGTTGGCATAGGTGTCTTCATAGGATTTGATGTGAAGGGCTTGCTCCTATTGGGAGTCTTTTTTGCTTCATCTAGTTTATGGTCGAAGTATAAAAGTTCTCAAAAAGCAAAAGTGGAGGAAAAATTGGCAAAAGGAGCGCGAAGGGATTGGCGACAGGTGTTGGCAAATGGAGGAGTTGCACTTATCGTGAGTATCTTTTTTTATTACTCCCACCATTCTATATGGATGATTGCTTTTTCTGTAGCCATTGCCAGTTCCAATTCAGATACATGGGCGTCGGAAATTGGATCATTAAGCAAACAAAATCCAATCTATATTCGAACACTTAAAAGGACAGAAAAGGGAACATCTGGTGCCATCAGCCCGTTAGGAAGTATTGCCGCCCTTTTGGGATCTCTTTTGATTGCGAGTCTCAGCCTTTGGCTTTTTCATTTGAATCTCTTATCTGGATTTATTATTTTTACATTTGGCTTCATCGGCAATATTTTGGATACTCTGTTTGGGGCATACTATCAGCAGGCATTTATATGTGAAGTATGTGGAATGGAAACCGAAAAAAGCATTCATTGTCATAAACCATCAGCGCGAATAAAAGGTTTAGCTAGTATTGATAATGATATGGTTAATTTTTTATCTGGATTTTTTGCAGTTATTTTGGCTTTAGGTTTTCTTCTGGCTATAAAAAATAGGTAAAAAAGAGCGTACAGGTTTTTAATATAGTGCAAACGGATTGTGAAATAGTGTACTATCAAATAGAGATAATAATTTTTACATATTATATATCTTGGTAAGTAAATTAGTTCCTTTTTGAGGAGGTATTTATATGATAAAGAGAGTGAATAGAGTCGTCTTAATTGGCACAGGTTTTGTTGGTTCCAGTTATGCTTTTGCCCTTCTAAATCAAGGTATAACGGAAGAATTGGTCTTAATTGATTTAAATCAAAACAAGGCAGAAGGAGATGCAATGGATTTAAATCATGGACTTCCATTTGCTCCTTCAAAAACAAAGATTTGGTTTGGAAGCTATGCGGATTGTAAAGATGCAGATGTCGTAGTATTAACAGCAGGCGCCAACCAAAAGCCTGGAGAAACAAGACTTGATCTTGTAGAGAAAAATACTAAGATTTTTAAAGGGATTGTCGAAGATATTATGTCTTGCGGCTTTGATGGAATCTTCATAGTAGCAACCAACCCTGTTGATATATTATCCTATGTAGTTTGGAAATTTTCCGGTCTTCCTAAAGAACGTGTTATTGGCTCAGGAACCATCCTTGATACAGCACGCTTCCGCTTTTTGTTAGGTGATTATTTTGATGTGGACCCACGAAATGTACATGCCTATATTATTGGAGAACATGGAGATACTGAACTGCCGGTTTGGAGCCATGCTGATATTGCTGGTACTTCCATTTCAGAATGGACAAAGAATAAGCAGGGCTTTGATCAAGACGATCTTAACCATTTGTTTTTAAACGTTCGGGATGCGGCCTATCAAATTATAGAGCGCAAGGGAGCAACCTATTATGGTATTGCTATGGGCTTAGTTCGGTTGACAAAGGCAATCTTGGGTAATGAAAATTCTGTTCTTACTGTATCCGCCTACTTAGATGGAGAATATGGACAAAGTGATATTTATATTGGTGTCCCTGCAGTTGTCAATCGGAATGGTATAAGACAAGTTGTTGAACTTGAATTAAGCAATGAGGAGAAAGAAAAATTCGTTCATTCTGCCAATGTTTTAAAGAAAACTTTACAACCTGTTTTAAATAATTATTAATCCGCAAAAAATGATGGATAAAATCACCTCCAAATTCTAAAACTATTTAGTAGGAGGCTGATGATAATGTCACGTATGTTAACATCCATTTTCATGATAGGAACGGTTGGGTACGTTATATTTAAGTTTAGATACCGTCTTCTAAACATCTTTCTTGGAACAGGCTGGATCCGCCGCATTGCGATTGGATCAGTTATGGGAATACCCGGAATAAAAAGAAGAATGCTGCAGTCTGTTTTTGGAGGGCCATCTTAATGGTGAAAACCATTGATGGCTTTTTTATTTTTAAGTAATAAGTACATCTCCCTTTACTGGGAGATTAAATTAGAGGCATTTTTTCGTATCGTTTATAATAAAAGAAATGAGGTAAAAATAGATACAGAATAATAAATATATAGAGAAATGTTTTGGTCAGGAAGGTCGGGGGAGAGTTGAATTTAAAAGAGGAATATATATTTTGGCGAATGGCTCAATTTTTTATTACTGAACTTGGCTATAGAATCATTCAATTATTTGAAGGGCATAAGGAATGCTGGCTTGAGAAGGTAGAGAATAAAGAAGCCTCCATTATTCGTTTACACCAGTTCAAAATGGACTGGAGCAATATGATGCAAAGGGATATCGAACTAACAGCAGCAAATGGTGAGAGGATTCGGAGACAGCTTAACCGGAATGAATTGAAAATGATTAATATCCTAATAAGTCCGTTTCCGCCAGTAGATGAGTATGAATATCAGTTGAACCAGCCTTACTTTTTTCAAGAAAATAATAAGACAATGGTTCATTCAACTTTAATAGCTAGTGGTGAATATGAGAGTGGTTTTAACCGTTTAACAAATTGGATTGGTACAGATCCTAGCTTTCAAATAAAGGATGAATATTTACAAGATGAGGTTGCTGCGATAAAAGGAATGGTACTAGAAAGTGCAATGAAGAGAGCAAAAAAGGAAGAAACTCTTCCAAAGAATCCCCCTTTTATTACCTATTCTATACTATTCATTCAGCTTGCTGTTTATATTTGGCTCGAAACACATGGTGGTAGCACTAATACATCAACACTCATTAAATATGGGGCTAAATTGAATCCGTTAATTTATAGCGGTGAATGGTGGAGATTGATTACACCCGTCTTTCTTCATATAGGTTTCATTCATTTGGCAATGAATTCAATTAGTTTGTTTTTCCTTGGGATGGTAACGGAAAAAATTTATGGGAAATGGCGTTTTCTTTTTATTTACTTATTTGCTGGATTTACTGGGCTTATTGCAAGCTTTATATTTAGTATTTATCTATCAGCTGGTGCAAGTGGTGCTATTTTAGGTTGTTTAGGTGCATTGCTGTATTATGGATTAGCCTTTCAAAAAAACTATAATATTAAATTGAGATCCAACGTAATTTTCTTATTAGTTATTTTGCTTTCCCTTGCGTCTGGATTTAAAACTGCTGGTATTGATAATGTAGGACATTTTGGTGGACTAATTGGTGGATTTCTTGCAGCAGGGATTGTCGATTTTCCTAAAAGGAAAAAGCTGCATATTCAATCTCTTTTTCTATTGATGTCTTTCATAATTGTGCTGGGATCATTATTTTATGGATATAGCACATCAGCAAAATCAAGGAATATAAACTCTTATTTAGTCCTTTCAGAAGATTATATTCAAAACCATCAATATGATCAGGCATATCAACTATTAAAAAGCGTTGAAAAAAATTCTTTAAAGCCTTCTTCTCAGATTTATTTTGAATTATCTTATTCAGAAATAAAATTGGGAAAACTCTCAGATGCTAAAGCCCATTTGTTAAAAACTATTAGGCTTGATTCAACCTTCGATGAAGCGTTTTATAATCTTGCGCTCATTTATATCGAGGAAAATGATTATCAAAGTGCAAAAAAATATGCTGTGAAAGCAGTAAAATTAAAACCAAATCAAAAAAATTATGTGAACCTTTTAAATGAAATTAATAGGAATGTTCAATCTTCTGTTGGAGGATGATTGGCTCTCCTTTGGTTGTCTCAGTTAAAACGATTATGTGGGACTTATCCTTTGAAATGAGAATGAGCGGAATGGTGCTGCCGATTGCGTTTTCGATGGTACCATCCGCTTTTTTAATTCCTAAGAAATAATTTTTATATAATCCTTCCCATAAAGTTCCAATCAATTTACCTGATTCCTCTTTTGAAAAACCGGGAACAATATTAGATTTAAAATAAAATTCAGTTAACGGATAGATACGATATTTTCCAAGATTAATGGAGTACGCTTTTATCCCTTTTTCCCAGCTAGATTGCAGAAACTGGCTTGTTTTTTGATTAAGTCTTTCCTCCCATTCCTTTTCAAGACTAGATTCAGGTTTTTTAAATGATATTAATGGGGTAAAAGGTGTTTGAATAACATATAGCTTATCAGCTGACATGGTTTGTGCACTATAAATTTTGTTTTCTTGTTCATGCAGCTCAGCATGATGAAAAGTGATTGCTTGGAAAATGGCGCTTTCCTGACTCGGG
Organism: Bacillota bacterium; assembly: GCA_030705955.1. GTDB lineage: Bacteria > Bacillota > Bacilli > Bacillales > Cytobacillaceae > JAUZPL01. The sequence goes on from JAUZPL010000030.1 coordinate 19,461, forward strand.
ATTTTTTTTTCTTGATTTATTGTCCTCGAGTTTTCTATCCATTTTCCAAGACCATCAACTAATTTTCCGTTAGAAAATAATAAACCGATATCTTGGCGAAGGTAGGCTTTTCGTTCAAGTGTTGAAGCTATTTTCCATCTTACTATATATTGGTCTTTTTGAGGCTGTTCTACTAAATTTAGGGATGTATTCGCTGTTTGAAAGGAAACGTTAGGATCAATGGGAAAATAGATGATACTCTCTTGAACCTTATCACCATTTAAATTTAAAATAACAATCATGAAAATAAAAAAAATAATAATTGAATGAATGAGATTTTTCTTCATATCTAAACACCTTTCCTACCCTTTAACAAAAATGCTAGGTTGTCCAATAGTAAATATGTATGGAATATAAAGGAGATTAATGCTAGGAAAAAGTGAAATTTTGAAATTAAGAATAATAGAATGAACTTGAGACAATTAGATGATTAGCTTATTATTAAAGAAGTAGTCTTATTCCCAATAAGGAGTATGTGCATGAAAACAGTTTATGAAATTCAACAATTTCTTAAGCAATTTGGTACCATCATTTATATAGGTAATCGAGTAGCAGATCTTGAGCTTATGGAAGCAGAACTTAAAGAACTATATCATTCCCAATTAATTGAAACAAGAGATTACCAAACAGCTATATTAATTTTAAGACAAGAAATTCAAATTCAAAAAGAAAAAACAAATAATAAGTAAAGATGGTGAAATAGAAATGCAGGATAAATGGATTGTAGGAGTAGATTTGGGAGGAACAACCACAAAGTTGGCATTTATTAATTTGGATGGAGAAATACTTTATAAATGGGAAATACCAACGGATCATTCAAATGAGGGAGAGAATATCACCCTTAATATCTCAAACGCTATCAATCAAAAACTTACTGAAATAGGGAAGGACAAAGAGAATTTACTTGGAATAGGAATGGGAGCCCCGGGTCCAGTTCATTATGAAACAGGTGTTATTTTAAATGCAGTAAATCTAGGATGGAAGGACAATTTTCCTTTACGCGATATGCTGGAAGCGGCAACATCTTTACCAGCATTTATTGAAAACGATGCCAACTGTGCTGCATTAGGTGAAATGTGGAAGGGTGCTGGGAATGGCGCAAAGGACCTAGTTTGCGTCACTCTTGGTACAGGTGTTGGTGGTGGAGTCATTGCAAATGGTGATATTGTACAAGGTGTTAACGGTGCCGGTGGTGAAATTGGGCATATAACAGCACTCCCTGCCCGCGGTGCATTATGTAATTGTGGGAAAGAAGGCTGTCTGGAGACAATTGCATCGGCAACTGGCATTGTTAGACTTGCCAATGAAGCATTGGGTATTCATGAAGCTGAAAGCAAATTAAGTGAAGTAAAGAATAGAAATGGAGCAATCACAGCAAAAGATGTAATTGACAGTGCTCGAAATGGAGATAAGCTAGCACTTAAAATTATTGACGAAGTTTCCTACTATTTAGGCTTTGTTTTAGCTGGAATAGCGAATACACTTAACCCAGAAAAAATAGTTCTAGGTGGCGGAGTTTCAAAAGCTGGCCAAGTCCTGTTAGATCCGGTAAAAGAGAAATTTACTCAATTTGCTTTTACACCTGTAAAAAAATCAACTGAAATCACCATTGCCACATTAGGGAATGATGCGGGAGTAATTGGTGCTGCTTGGTTAGTGAAAAAAAATGTAAAATAATTTTATAAATGAAATGGCCCATATCATGCGGGCTTTTTCTTTTGGAGAAAATCATCTTTTCCCTTTTTTATCATATGTATTTTATGACAAGGAGGGGGATCACTTGAGGTCTTCAAACATGAATGATATGTACGATTCCAAGTGGCTTGAGAGGGCAATTGCGAATTTACAAAATCTATTTCCATTTATTACAGTTAACTCGATAGGATCAAGTATTTTGGGAAAGCCCATTCATGAAATAAAGGTAGGTCAAGGTTCTAGAAAAATTCATATGAATGCCTCTTTCCATGCAAATGAATGGATAACAACCGTGACCCTCATGAATCATTTGTATAAATATTTGTATTCTCTTTCAACTGGAACATTGATACGGGAATTAAATCCTCATTCTATTTATAAAAATACAGAATTATCTATAGTGCCAATGGTCAATCCAGATGGTGTTGATTTGTTTTTTCATGGGCCGCCAATTGAACTCGCGGATGAGTTTTTTAACATGAATATTGACAAAACGGATTATATTCATTGGAAGGCAAATATTCGAGGTATTGATTTAAATAAACAATTCCCTGCAAATTGGAATATATTAAAAAACAATGTCCCAAAATTTCCAGGTCCTAGAGACTATCCGGGCAGCTCACCTTTAACAGAGCCGGAGTCAATGGCCATGGCGGATTTAGCAAGAAATTGCTCTTTTGATTTTTTATTTGCTTTTCATACCCAGGGGGAAGAATTTTATTGGGGATATGAAGGTTTTGAGCCACAAGAATCAGTAGAAATGGCAAAAAGATTAGAAATGGCCAGTGGATATAGGGCTGTCCAATATGTCGATAGTCATGGTGGCTTCAAGGATTGGTTTATACAAGAGTTTAAGCGTCCAGCCTTTACTATTGAGTTAGGAAGAGGAATTAATCCTTTGCCTATGTCCCAGTTTAATGAAATACTAATAAAATCTGAAGGTATCTTTTTTACAGCATTAACCTTTTAAAAAAATATATTTATATCCTGATGAATATGTTGGTATAATCTTTAAAATAAGATACTGATAATAGAGTTTCAAGGAGAGAATGAAACATGGATCAAGAGGCAGAGACAAAATGGAATAAGGGAAAATTAGTGTTATTTATTTTTTGTACGGCTATTTCACTATGCCTGGTTAGCTCTTGTTCAGCCGTACAAAATTACTCTGCTTCAATCAAGCATGTACATTTACAAAAAAAGAAGGCCGTAAACAAATGGAAACTGCCAATGTCAATTCCAGAAGGGGAATTTTTTGAAGCGAGTGGATGGCTTACAAGCAATCAAATTCTTTTTATAACCAATAAGGAACAAACATCAAACTTATATAGCTATGACCTTATAACAGGAAAGAACATACTGCTTTTTCATAGCAATGCTCCAATTGTGACGGTGGATGTGAGTCCAGAAAAGAAATATATTTTAATTCATTCTTCACCATCTACTGACAAAGGTGATGTTACAATCATTGATCAAAAAGGGTCTAAAGTATGGAATCTTTCCATTCCCTCCTTTGAACTAGATTTTGAATGGAATCCGTATAATGAGTCACAAATGGTAGTAACAAAATTTAATGAGGATTGGACATTTCAGGTTTATCAGCTGGATATTGCAAAAAAAGGTTTTGAGCCATTGTTGGTGCCGCAGCCATTTATTGAGTGGATGAGCCGTAACACTATCGCATATTTAAATTTGGATCAAAACCATCAATCATTATTTGGGCCCTTAATCAAAAGTCATTTATCCCCTCTAGATGGACAGATGATTTTCCAAAAGGTTTATCAATTTTCCGCTTTTAAAAATTTATTAATGACCATAACTGTTAATGATCAAGATAAAACAAAAGCGATTTATTCATTTTTTGATTCAAAATTAAATTCTGTGATGAGCTTTTCTATCCCGCAGCTCACCAAATATTCTGATTGGCTAGTCCCTTTTTACGATTTCAATACTGCTAAGAATCAGTTTATTACCTTCCGTCCCTTACGGAGTACTTCCTTTGATAGCTATACTGAAGGTTTTCAATTAGTTTCATATGGAATGAAAAGCGGGAAAAGTGAAATCCTTTTTAAAGACCTTGAGAATAGTCCAATTATCAGTTCTCCATCGGGAAATGCTTGCTTATATGGGAACCGTCTTGAAAAAATAATTGATTTTAAAAATAAGAAAATATTTAGTCTTCTAAAGGAATGAGCTCATTCCTTTTTTCTTTTTATTCTAATATGCTAAAATCACAATGTAAGAAAATGAAAATGAAGGTGAAAAATATGGCGATAGTGGACGTAACAGTAATCCCGATTGGAACAGAAACTCCAAGCGTAAGTAAATATGTAGCAAGTCTTCAAAAGATTTTAAGAACATATGAACAAGAAGGGAAGATTCGTTTTCAATTAACACCGATGAATACCATAATTGAAGGAGAATTACCTGTCCTTTTTGAAGTAATCCAAGCAATTCACGAGGCACCATTTAAAGAGGGAATAAAGCGAGTAGCAACAACTATTCGGATTGATGACCGAAGAGATGTTGAAAATAGAAAAATGGAAGAGAAAGTAAATAAGGTTTTAAAGCTTTTGGAGGAATAAAAAAGACTGCCTAAGCAGTCTTTTTTATTAATGTGTTCCTGTAGGAATACCATGATAGATGGCGGTCATAACGACAAACCAACCAAAAACAAAAAATGCAGCTGTTCCCCAGAATGCAGCTAAGAAATTCTTTTCTTTAAGTGAGCGAAATGCTCCAATAGCAGCAAGAATTGTAATAGCAGCAAAAATAATAACTAATCCCATGAATAGTGATCCCCCTTTATACATAAGCAATAGGCTTTACGCCTAATTTACAAACGAAGATTATGTAAGTATAGTGTATATATTCGTTATTTATTTTATATTTTTTTTTAGTGTTTGTCGAGGTCCAAAAAGATATGCTTTTGACAAATTTATGATATATATAGTTATTATAAAATTTTTTACGGAGGTGAAAGGGATGAAGTGGTCACAAATCCCTTTAGGAATCATGCAAACAAACTGTTATATAGTTGAAAATGGAAAAGGGGACTGTATTATTTTTGATCCGGGTAGTGAGGGGAAGCGGATGATACGCTGGCTGATCAAAAAGGAACTAACTCCTTGTGCTATTTTCTTAACACATGCTCATTTTGATCATATTGGTGCAGTGGATGAAATCAGGGACCATTATCAAATACCTGTTTATCTTCATGAAAATGAAGAAAATTGGCTTTCTGATCCAGCATATAATGGGTCCAAGTTTTTTACATCAAAAAATCCAATGACGGTTAATCCCCCTGATATCCTTTTATCAAAAGAAATGGAACAAAATGTGGGTGATTTTACTTTCTCCATACTTGAAACACCAGGGCATTCACCGGGAAGTGTTTCATACTACTTTGTAAATGAGGGCTTTATCATTTCTGGAGATGTCCTATTTAAAGGGAGTATTGGACGCACTGACCTTAAAAAAGGAAATCAGGCTGAACTGATGAGAAGCATTCACGACAAGCTATTAACTTTGCCAGAAGAGACATTAGTCCTACCTGGGCATGGACCAACAACAACAATTATCGAGGAAATGGACTCAAATCCTTTTCTAAATGGATTCTAATATAGAAAACCCTTCTCAAATGAGAAGGGTTTTCTAGGGGATGTTCTATTCATATAATGGGAGGGGATATAGTTAAGCTACTACTATATAGTATAATAACATTAACACTATGTCAATGGTGTTAAATTAAAAAAAGGAGAAAAAAATGATTCATTTTTTAAAGAGCCTCATTTCTAATTCCCCGAACAAATTAATTACATATGCAGAATATATGGGTGCAGTACTTTATGATCCAGAGCATGGTTATTATATGAAGGATAAACAGAAAATTGGTCCTGCAGGTGATTTTATCACCACAAGCAATGTTTCTGATATTTTTGGAAGAGCAATTGCACGTTGGATTGCAGAGTTTTATAAAAAAAATAATATTACTCCATTTTTTTGTGAAGTTGGTGCTGGAAATGGGCGGTTTGCAAAAGCATTTTTAGAGGAATGGGATGAAAAAGTAAAGACACCTTTAACTTATATGATTGTGGAATCTAGCCCTTATCATCGTAAACTTCAAAATGAACTCCTTAAGCCAAGGTTTTCACCTATTCAGGTAGAAACGATTGAAGAAGTACAAAACTTTGAGGGAGTCATTTTTTCCAATGAATTATTTGATGCACTACCAATACATGTAATTGAAAAGGAAAATGGCCTAATTTATGAGGTAATGGTGGGGATAAAAGGCGATAAATTGTTTGAAGAAAAGGTAATACTGTCTAATGAAGATATCCAAAGGTTTTTAAAGGAAAATGAGATTGAATTAAGGGAAAAACAACGGATGGAAATTCCACTTGAAATGGGAAATATGCTCACAAAAATATCTTCTGCATTATTAAAAGGACTTGTTGTAACAGTTGACTATGGATATTCTTTAGAGGAATGGATGGAGCCGTCTCGTATAAGAGGAAGTCTAAGGGGTTATTACAGACATCAAATGGTGGATAATGTGTTAGAGTATCCTGGTGAAATGGATATTACTTCACATATTCATTTTGACTCGTTCCTTAAAAGCGGGGAACAATTACAATTAAAGAATGGCATGAAGTTTAGGCAGGATGAGTTTTTATTGAATACGGGGATATTAAAAGAATTAAAGGACCATTACGATCCAAACCCTTTTTCGGAAATTAGCAAGCGTAATCGTGCCATCAGGAGCTTAATTATGCCATCGGGAATGAGTTCTTTTTTTCACGTTCTTATACAGCAAAAAAAATTAGAAATAAAATCACATGATTTATTCGAATAGAATAGGGAAACGCCGGAAAAGGATTTCCGGCGTTGTTTGGATCGAATACAATTTGTTATTGGCCCCCGCCTAATGGCATCATAAAATTGGTCCAATAGGTAAATCCTGCAAAGAAAACTGTTAAATAGGCTCCGAAAATATATAAATACATACGCTCGGAAAGTTTCATGTAGCTTAACAATACAAAGAATCCAGTTTGGGCTAGAAAAAGCATTGATGTTTTAGGCATATCCCCTAAAAAGAACATGACTGTAAAAATGCCTGTAAAAAAACCACAAACCTTAAACATATTATCCATATGTATCCCTCCTTTTACCCTACTATACCCATCATAAGATATTATAAGGTAAAAGTATTTGAAATGTAAATAATGGGTTTATATTATTTAACTGTAACGTGTGCTTGATAGGAACAAGTTTCACATCCCGAAATCATGTTTTCTTTTTCAATGAGCTCAACGGAATCAAAAAGAGCTTCAAACATACCCTTTAAAAATTGGCGATGCATGGTGCATACTTCCTCTGAATGATCAAAAGCAACTTCTTTAAAAGGACAATTGAAGATTTGGAAATAAATCTTTGTATCATCCTCATTTGTTTCAAATTCAGGGTAGAATCCAGCAAGAGTTGCTGCACTCTTTAATATTGTTAACTTTTGTTCGAAATCCAATTCTGCTCCTTGAATTGACTTTTTCGATACTTCTTGTTCGATTACCTCTGCCCCAAATTGTTTTCCAGTTTGGTAAAGAGCTTTTTTACCTTCTTCACCAAGTGTAATCATCGTTTGAATAGCAACTTTTGCTAAGAGCATATAATCACGGAAAGGGAAATGTAGTTGAATAACATCGTCAGAAAGGCGGTATAATCTGCTTGGTCTTCCACCTTTTCCTGTTTTCTTTGTTTCTGACGCTAGCATATTAACATCTTCCAGCTTTGATAAATGAAGTCTTGCAACGTTAGGATGAATGTTAAAGTTGTCTGCCACCTCTTGTACTGTTACTTCTTGATGACGTTTTGTAATGTATTGATAGATGTAATACCTTGTTGGATCTGATAAAACGTTTGTTATTTTTAATGTTTGTTCCATCTTGGCTCACCTCGGACCCCCATAATTTAATCCAATTATAATACAGCCTTAATAACAAGGGAATGAGGTTAACAATGTTAACACTATATGTTTAGAAAATGTTCACAATTAGTCAATGTAAATATGTATTTTTACTTATTGAACTTTAATAAATTATATAATTACATATTTTACGTTAAAAAAAAGCCAAACCCACACCCCAATATATTGTACAATAAAAACTTGTATTATTGTCAAAATATATTGAATATTAGTGCTTGGTTTGGCTTTTTATCTTTTGCTTTTATTTTTTCGCTTATTTACTTCTGAATACAAAACCCAAGGAAGAATCCCGAACCATCGATACCAAAAAGATGCTTTTGACTGCTTTCGTTCATGTCTTAATCTTTTACGTTCATCTCTAGGCTGATCGATATATTGTACAAATGTTTGCGTAATGTATTTTACATAATCGTTTGTTTTCATAAACATACCTGCCTTTTTCTTACCATTTACAAGTATGTCCATCCTTTTTTATTTCAAACAATTCTCCAATTCAAGAATAATTTCTTTTGGGCTCTTTCCATCGGTTTGAATTTGAAAGTGGGCAGTGCTTTGATACAAAGGTAGTCTCTGATTTAATAGATTATAGACCGATTTTTCTTTTTCACTATTTAAAAGAGGACGACTTGAATCCTCAGAAAGCCTTCGTAAAACTTCTTGTGGAGACACGTCCAAAAATATAACATGGCCAGTTTCTTTCATCCAGCTTCGATTTTCTTCCTTTAATACAATTCCTCCACCCGTTGTTACAATATTGTCGTCAACAGGCAATTTAGTTAAAATATCTGTTTCTAAATCACGAAATGTCTTTTCACCTTTCGTAGAAAAAATTGAAGGAATACTCATACCGGTCCTTTTAACAATTTCTTCATCTGTATCAAAAACGGATAAGTTCCATTGTTTTGCCAAATCTTTTCCGATTGTTGTTTTTCCTGCCCCCATAAACCCAATTAAATAAATTGTTTTCATCTATAACCCTCATTTAAGTTTTTTCTAACCATTTTACCATTTTTTTTAAGCTAGTGTCATAATATCCATAGCCATAGATAGTTTCACCGGCATTAAGTACTAGAGTAAAGGTTACTTTTTCAATATTATTTATGGGTAAGTCAATTTGATAACTCATGGTTCCGTACTGGTATTGAAATCTCCCCTGCAAAGGAATCTTAGCTCCATCTTGTAATTCACTTTCGATTTTCTTTGCTGATGAACGCATACAGTATTCTTCCTGTAGAATTTTCTTTGTTTCCTGAAACATTTTCTTTTCAGTCAAGAGTAGCTTATATTCGAGCGAAAATATAAATAAAAATAAAATAAAAATGGACAATGTTAAAGGATAAGTAAATCCGCCATTGTATGCATTCATGCTGCTAGATTCCAATCAATAAAAGAAAATAAATCAACGGTGTATGTTTTTCCACTTGAATCCTTCACGTTTATAGAAATTCCATTATTAAGAAGAGTAAAGGAAACTTCTGAAACATGCTGCAGTAAAGTCTCATTACCAGCAAAATTAACCCGACGCCTTAATGTATTTTCATACCTTTCATAGATGACTGTTTGTGTATCAACAGTTAATACTAATTTTCCTGAAATGACTTCTGCTTTTTTGCTCATATGAATTTCTTGTTTTATTTGGTTGCAAAACACGATCCATTCCATATCTTGGAGTCTTGTTTTGGTTACTTTATTATTTAACATAACTTGAAATATAGGAGAAATCATAAAAATAATCATGATAAAAATAGAAAAAGCAAATAACGTATCAACAAGTGTAAATGCTTGATTATTCATTTGTAGCGCATATTTCCGTATCAGAGATAAAAGAATTTTTTTCAATCGTTACGCACACCACCTTTTGTAATGAATCAGAATTTTCCTTCCAATGAATCAAAAAATCAATTCCGTTCTCTTTTGTGGAATAGTCAGGGGATGTATGCCCATTTATGATGAATTTATCGAGTTCTTCATATAAAAGCTGAAAGGCAACATTTTCAGCTTTTAGCTGCTGGGATTGAATGCTTAAATTCATGACAACAGGAGTGAAAAAAAGCCCAATCATGATTAATATTGAAAGTGACAATAGTAGGTCAAGTAGAAAAAATCCTTTATTGTTTAACAATATAAAATCGCCCTTTCCCTAATAAGACCGTTAGTCTATAAACTTTGCTGTGACATGAAATATAAAGAGAACCAAATTTATTAACATTTCCGTCTGGAAGAAATTTAAAATACAAAGGGAGGGAACCTGCTTGAATCTGGATATTTTTTGAATAGTTTCGTTCTACAATTAATGGAAGATCGGAACGGTCTCGGATATAATAGTAAAATTGAGTATTCAAAATGTTTATGGTTACTTCACGTTGGTGGGAGATAGCGTAAGCTTGTGCGTAGAACAAATCTGCTTCGAGGTCAGAAATAAATTCTTCGGTAACGGTCATATCAAACTGGGGCTTTACCGTGAATACGGCTATAAAAGAAGTAATAAATAAAATGGAGAGGACAATTAATGCTTCAATAAGGGTAAATCCTGCTTCGTCATTCTTCATTAGGGTGTTACAGTAGACACTGTACCATCATCTGCAATCTGTACTCCAGTTTTCCCGTCAGGACATTTTGTGAAATTTAAATATCCTTCACTTACAAGGTCATCTACGCCTTTTGGGATTTGATTATCATGTTCAATTTCGTAGGATTGAACCTGGGACTGAACCATCTTAACGAAAGCTTCGCAACCTTTTTTATTGATATTTGAATTATGCTTTGTCACGTTTGGAATGGTGATGATTAATAAGACGGATATAATCAGCATCACTACCATCATTTCTATTAATGTGAAGGCGTTCTGTTCTTTTATCTTTTCGACAGCTAAACGAGCATATTTACTATCTTTTATTTCTATTAACGTAAATCCAGATTGCCGGTTTTTCTTTTTAACAGACGAACCAATATTTTTAGTATCCTTCATTTCAATTAATGTAAATCCTTTTTCATTTTTCATTAAAACTCCTCCTCAAAATTTTTATATACCATCCATAAGATGGTACATCGGCAAAAGAATAGCTAAATACATTGATACAACGAGTCCGCCAATTACTAAATATAGTAAGGGCTGAATGGTTTTTAAGCTTTTTTCCAATAAATCTTCCAAAATGGAGATACAGTGTTGACTATAAAAAAATAATTCTTGATCTAATTTTCCATTTTCCTGGCCATGTTTGATAATCATGGCTAATTCCTTCTCAAAAAACGTGAATTCTGACATGATCTTTTCTAGACTTTCACCCGCTAAAAGCTTTATTTTTATTTCTTTGCCAAGTGCAGCATAAAAAGGTTGTCTTCTATTGGCTTCAAAAAGCTGTAATGCTTCTGAAACAGAAATTCCACCAGATAAAAGGAAGCTAAGCAGTATGGAGAAAAAATGCGTATGAAGCAATTTAAGAAGGCGGCCAAGAAAGGGGATATGGGTGAGTATTGATTTTTGTTTCAATATAGGGAATTTACGGAATATGAGAAAGTAATATACAGAAATAATAATCGCCAAGATGGAAAAAAGACTTAAAAAAATGTGGAAATACTTTCCGAAAGCATAAATTATTTTCGTGAAATTGTTTTCTTCTAGGTTCATAGATTTAAAAAGAATAGAGAAGTTTGGAAGTAAAGTTTTTTCTACAAATACAAATAAAAATCCAGTGATTACCATAAGAAGTAAGGGGTATTGCAATAATTTAAAAAGGTTTCTTTGAGTGTGTTCCTTTTTTAGAACAAGGTTGCTGCCTTCAATAATTGCATTCGCAAAATTCCCATGTTGTTCCGCAAAATAAACATATCCGATTAAATCCCTGTGAAATCCAAGATTAGCTAAAACTGTATGGAAGGTTAATCCTTTTTTTAAATCGGATAAACATTTCTTTAATCCTTCCTGGTATTTGGATCCCATGTGGATCGCAAGTGACTCGATAGCCCCTGCAATTGGATACCCCTGGGAAAGCAGTTCTCCAATCCGTTTTAGGAAACTAGCTTGTTGGTAAACTGGCCATTTATGTTGTTTCATCATAAATAAGCCTTTCATATTCTGATTCCTTTATAAACCCCAATGCAATTCCTTTTCTTATTACATGCTTCAAAAGGGGATAGGAGGGTTGTGTAGGTTCTCCCTGTGCGGCACGTATGACAGAGGATAAATTTTTCCCCGATAAAAGCTCAAAAACACTCGCTCTTTTCAGCCTTCGGTAAGAAAAACAAAATGAGGAGCATTCCCCATTACAAAATGGACAAGTAAGCTCGACTAAACGCTGTGCAGTAACTGCGACAAGTGTTTGTTCTATCTCTAGCCAATTAACTCCAAATTCATGAAGCCTGTAAACTGCTCCCTTTGCATCCCTTGTGTGTAATGTTGTGAGTACTAAATGTCCTGTTAAAGCAGCTCTCACGGCGATTTTTGCAGTTTCTGCATCTCTAATCTCACCGACCATGATAATGTCAGGGTCATGACGAAGAATGGCTTTTAATCCTGAAGCATAGGTAACTCCTGCTTTTTCATTTACCTGAACCTGTAAAACCGACTCGTAATTTTTTTCTATGGGGTCCTCAAGAGTAATAATATTTCGTTGAAATAGATGGGCAGTTTCATTTAGCAGAGAATAAAGAGTGGTCGATTTGCCGCTTCCAGTCGGTCCGGTAAGGATAATGAGGCCATGTGCATGTCTTAAAAGAGCCAGTAATTTTCGAGTTAAGGATGGGAATAAAGACAGTTGTTGGAATGGTATTTGTTCTTGTTGGGGTAAAAGTCGAATCACAAGGCTTTCTCTGTTTATAGATGGGAGAGTGGAAAGACGAAGGTTAATCATTTGCCCGTTTACTTCACTTACAAATGCACCGCTTTGAGGTCGTCTCCTTTCACCAATATCCATATTTGCTGTGAACTTAAAATGAGAAATAAGTTTGTCACACTCTTCTTTTGGTAGAGTTAGCCGGGGAATAAGCTGATTAGTAAAACGAAGCTGTACCAGTGTGTCATTCCTTCTTGGAACAATGTGAATATCTGTTGCATGATGTTTAGTAGCATCTAAAATAATGCGGTTTGCCAATTTTTCAATTGTACTTACAATAAGTAACACCACCTTTTTTATTGTTAAATGTAAATATTCGACATTTTTCTTCTTTCCCCTTTTTTTTGTAAAAAAAATAAAGGGGAAAGAAAAAATTCTAAATGGCGTCTTCAGTCAAATAAAACATCCCGCCGTTTATAAAGGAAATGATGACTTTTGGTTCATATTGCTCCTGTAGAGCTTTTCTCTCAACCTCATAGCTATCGTTTTTTTTCTCTTCATCCTCATAAAAGTGGTTTAAAAGCGCTAAATCTTTTTCCCACCTTTTATTCGCTTCATCAGCCCACGAGTGGTCATCCACTTCAATGGTGGAACTGAGGTAATTTTCAATTCTAGCCATCCCGCTTTTTGGCTTAATTAAAGGAGATAATGTAAAGGAGTAATCTGGAATCTTTGGTGTAAGAGGAATTTGGAGTAAATGATCGTGAAAATCATCCACCATTTTTCCATTTATCATTTGCAGACCAATTGATTTAAAGATATCCTTTTTGCGGTCACACTTATATGAAATTTTCACATTCATACAAAGCCAAGGAAATAGTGCAGTTTGTTTGTTTTTATGGTCATGGTTTTCGTAAAGACGGATAAAACTAGCCAAATTTTTTGTTGATTGAAAAATTTGATGAAGACGCGGTGATCCAAAATAAATGGTTTCGCCTTTTATTGAATCAGGCGTATCCTGTTTGCTAGTAATAAAGGTTAATTTCATTGGATTTGGAATTCCACCGGTTTTTTCAAGGTAATGCCAATAGAAAGGGCGGTTCATTAATTCCTTATCAAGTTCTACTGTTAATTGAACAGTTAAATATCCGGTATTATTTTCTGCAATGCTACACTCATTAGCTTGAAAGTATTGTTCGAGAAAGTTATGAATTTCCTGCTGCTGCATGTGAATCCCCTTCCCTGATCTGGTTTGCAAATTCAATCATGGATGTTAAGTTTTCCATTTTGATGCGCATTTCGCCTTCTGAAGCAGAACCAGCAAAAATATCAACTAAATAATCATCAATATTGCCAAAGTCCAGCTTAGTAAGGATATCATCCAGTTCCCCAATTACCTTTTCAAATAAATGGATTTTTTCATATAAAAGCTTTAGAATATGCTCTTCCACAGTACCTTTTATAGCAAAATTGTAGATCATGACATCCTTTTCCTGACCAAGTCTGTGAATTCGACCAATACGTTGCTCAAGTCTCATAGGATTCCATGGAAGATCAAAATTGATAATATGATTACAAAATTGGAGGTTTATCCCTTCACCACCTGCTTCTGTAGCAATTAATACTTGTGCACGCTTTTGAAAAAGCTCGCGCATCCAGTCTTTTTTTCCGCGCTTAAACCCGCCTCGAAAAGGAACTGAAGTTATGTTGTGCTGTTTTAGGAACCACTGTAAATACAGCTGTGTAGCTCTATATTCAGTAAAGATGATAACCTTATCATTTATGGCTTGGATTAATTCGAGAGCCTTCTCTGCTTTTGAATTTTGTTTTATGGCCTCAACTTTAGTAATTAAGGACTGTATCTGTTCCTTGTAAGCAATTGAAGGATTTTCTTTTTTTTGCAGCATATTTTTAAGGGTGTAATAAACGGCTTCACGACTTGAACACGCTTCACGTTGTAGGGTCATGACGGAAAAGGTACTTGCCTGAACCCAATCACTTTCGTTTCGTAAGTCTGTTATGGAATCATATAAATCCCTTTCCTGAATAGAAAATTTGATTGGAATGGTTTCAACATGTCTTTTTGTCCATTCAATTCCTGTATCTCCTCGTCGATTACGAATCATCACTTTATTTACTAGCTCTTTTAGGTGTTCATCGTCCGATAAGGAACGGGACTCACGCTTATATTTTTCAAAAAAAACTGCCTCACTGCCAAGATGTCCAGGTTTTAATAAGGACACTAAGTTGAAAATTTCCTCTATCCGATTTTGAATAGGGGTTGCTGTTAGCAACAAGCAAAATTTCTTTTTTAAATTTTGAACAAACTCATAGTTTTTTGTTTTATTATTTTTTAATTTATGGGCTTCATCAATAATAATTAAATCGTAATCCTGTTTATAAATAATATCTCGGTGAGGATTCCGTTTTGCAGTGTCAATGGACGAAACGACAACATCATATTGATCCCATACATAGCTTTTTCTTTGAGTAATGGCTGGGATAAAAAACTTTGAATTCAGCTCCATTGCCCATTGATTAACAAGTGATGCAGGAACAAGAATTAACACCTTTTTAACAAGGCCCCGAATCATATATTCTTTTAAAATCAAGCCAGCTTCAATGGTTTTTCCGAGTCCGACCTCATCAGCAAGTATGGCTTTCCCATTCATATTTTCGATTACTTGCTTTGCTGTTTCGAGCTGATGGGGAAGAGGAGTCAGATTGGGCAAATATTTTGGAGCTTGAAGACCCTCAAATTCTGGTACAACTAAATGTTTCTCGACGTCAACTGCAAGTTTAAAAAGTTCCCAATTCCCCCATGGTCCATCATTTTCAATTCTATGTAGAAAATCCTCTTGCCACGAGGTGTCAAATTCCATTTGGATAGTCATATAATCACACCTTTTTATATGCAAAATGTATTGCTCTATCTATTAATTTAATGGTAGGATGATAATAGCTTTGAAAGTTTAAAATATTATAATAATCGTGCAAACTTTTGGAGTTTTTTTTAGTATGGCCAAGTTGGAAAATATTATAAATGCGAATGAGAACAAGGGGAGAGACTACTCTGGTAGCGCCGAAGGAGCAAGCAAAGGAGACTTGTGAATCTCTCAGGCAAAAGTACTCTTGTTTGACGCAACTCTGGAGAGAGCTCCGCTAATCATGGAGCCACCAAAGGGGAAAGCCTTCTCAAGGTAAACTTTCAGGTGCAAGGACAGAGACCTCGCTTTTTTAAAAAGGGTGGTCTCTGTCCTTTTTTAATTCCTTACTTAAATCTATAAATTCCGAACACATTAGAAAAACTAAGGCGTTCATGTAAAATTCATGCTTTAGCACTTCTAATAGAAAACAAAGGAGGATGAATGATGACTGAATTAAAGCGGACACCATTATTTGAGGTTTACAAGGAATATGGGGGTAAAACGATTGATTTTGGTGGATGGGAATTGCCTGTCCAATTTTCAAGTATTAAGGAAGAACATGAGGCTGTTAGAACAAAGGCTGGACTATTCGATGTTTCACATATGGGGGAAGTAGAAGTTAAAGGGTCAGATAGTCTCAAATATCTGCAAAAAATGGTGACAAATGATGTATCAAAATTAAAAAATAGTGGTGCGCAATATACAGCAATGTGTTATGAAAATGGTGGAACGGTTGATGACCTCCTTGTCTATAAAATTGAAGATAACCACTACCTTCTTGTTATAAATGCATCAAATATTGAAAAAGACTACAGATGGCTTGAAGATCATTTAGAAGGAAATGTGCAAATTGAAAACTTATCTGAGAAGACTGCTCAACTAGCCTTACAAGGACCTATTGCAGAGTCGGTTTTACAAAAACTAGCTAGTGATAAAAACTTAGGTGAAATTGGCTTCTTTAAATTTCAACAAGAAGTTATTTTAAATGGAAAGAAAGCCCTTGTATCCAGAACAGGTTACACTGGAGAAGACGGTTTTGAGATTTACTGTGATACGAAGGATGCAGTCGAGCTTTGGAAGGAAATCCTACATGCTGGTGAGGAAGAGGGAGTGATCCCATGTGGACTTGGTGCTCGTGATACCCTACGATTTGAGGCTAATTTACCTTTATATGGCCAGGAATTATCTTCTTCCATTTCTCCTCTTGAAGCAGGAATCGGATTCGCAGTTAAATTAAATAAAGAAGATGATTTTATTGGGAAAGAAGCATTAAAAGCACAAAAAGAAAAGGGATTGACAAGAAAAGTTGTTGGAATTGAAATGATTGACCGGGGAATCCCTCGTCATGGTTACCTTGTTTTTAAAGGTGAAGAACAAATCGGAGAGGTAACAACTGGTACGCAATCTCCGACATTAAAGAAGAATATTGGATTAGCCTTAGTAAAATCGGAATATGCTTTTCAAGGACAGGAACTTGAAGTGGAAATTCGCGGCAAGCGTTTAAGAGTCCAAGTTGTTCCAACACCTTTTTATAAAAGAGAAAAGAAGTAACGAAAGGGGAGTTATGTTAATGAACCATCGCTATTTACCAATGACTGAGGAAGACAAAAAAACAATGCTTGAAACAATTGGTATTGCCTCTGTAGATGAACTTTTCAGTGATATCCCTGAAAAAGTAAGATTCAAAGGGGAATACAAAATTAAGGCAGCAAAGTCAGAATCAGCTTTAATGAAAGAATTAACTAAAATGGCTGATCGAAATGCTGACATGAAAAGAAATGTTTCCTTTTTAGGTGCAGGAGTTTACGACCATTATATGCCTGTTATTGTTGACCATGTTATTTCTCGTTCTGAATTTTATACAGCCTACACCCCATACCAGCCAGAAATTTCACAGGGTGAACTTCAAGCTATTTTTGAATTTCAGACAATGGTATGTGAATTAACAGGAATGGAAGTTGCTAACTCCTCCATGTATGATGGGGGCACTGCTCTTGCAGAAGCAGCGATGCTAAGTGCTGGACACACAAAACGCAGTAAAATTTTAGTTTCAAGTGCAGTTCATCCAGAGTACAGAGAAGTCCTTAAAACATATGCTAAAGGTCAAAATCTTGAGGTCATTGAAGTGCCATTTAAGGATGGTTTAACCGATCTGGATTCATTAAAGAATCTCGCAACATCTGATATAGCGGCTGTAATTGTTCAATATCCTAACTTCTTTGGACAAATTGAGCCATTAAAAGAATTAGAAGAAATTACACATGCAAATAAGTCCATGTTTGTTGTTTCAAGCAATCCTCTTGCATTAGGTGTACTAACTCCTCCGGGTAAATTTGGTGCAGATATCGTGGTTGGGGATGTTCAACCTTTTGGAGTACCTACTTCATTTGGAGGCCCGCATTGCGGATTCTTTGCTGTTACAAGCAAATTGATGAGGAAGGTCCCTGGACGTTTAGTTGGTCAAACAAGTGATGAAGAAGGTAGAAGAGGATTTGTATTAACCCTTCAGGCAAGAGAACAGCATATTCGTCGTGAGAAAGCGACATCCAATATTTGTTCAAACCAAGCATTAGTTGCTTTAGCAGCATCTGTTGCCATGACAGCACTTGGTAAAAATGGTGTAAAAGAAATGGCAACTGCAAATCTTCAAAAAGCCCATTATGCAAAAAATGCTTTTAAGGAGAAAGGAATTGAGGTTGTTTTTGAAGGTCCCTCCTTTAACGAATTTGTGATTAAGTTAAACAAACCAGTTAAAGAAATCAATCTAAATCTGCTTCAAAAAGGAATCATTGGCGGTTATGATTTAGGGCGAGATTACACTGATTTAGCAAACCATATGCTGGTTTGTGTAACAGAGCTGAGAACGAAAGAAGAAATCGATACTCTAGTGAAAGAATTGGGGGATTTACATGCATAATCAAGATCAGCCACTTATTTTTGAAATTAGTAAATCTGGCCGAATTGGATATAGCCTCCCAGATATGGACGTGCCTGAACTGGATGTAAACAGCTTGATCCCAGCTGGTTATTTACGTGAAGAAGAGGCTGAGCTTCCAGAGGTTTCTGAATTGGATATTATGCGTCACTATACTGCATTATCTAGAAGAAATCATGGCCTTGATTCGGGATTTTATCCACTTGGTTCTTGTACAATGAAATATAATCCAAAAATAAATGAAAATGTTGCCCGGTTTAATGGTTTTGCTCATATTCATCCATTACAGGATGAAAGCTCTGTTCAGGGCGCTCTTGAACTATTGTATGATTTACAGGAACAATTAATTGAAATTACAGGAATGGATGAGGTAACCCTTCAGCCTGCTGCAGGGGCACATGGGGAATGGACAGGATTAATGCTGATTCGTGCTTACCATGAAGCAAATGGGGATTTAAAACGCACCAAAGTCATTGTACCGGATTCAGCACACGGAACAAACCCAGCATCAGCCACTATTGCTGGTTTTGAAACAATCACTGTAAAATCAGATGATAGAGGACTTGTTGACCTAGAAGATTTAAAACGGGTCGTTGGTGATGATACCGCAGCCTTAATGCTGACAAATCCAAATACACTTGGTCTTTTTGAAGAAAATATCCTTGAAGTAGCAGAAATTGTTCATGCTGCTGGAGGTAAGGTCTACTATGATGGTGCAAACTTGAATGCTGTTCTTTCGAAGGCTCGTCCTGGTGATATGGGATTTGATGTTGTTCACTTAAACCTTCACAAAACCTTTACAGGCCCTCATGGTGGCGGTGGTCCAGGCTCAGGCCCTGTTGGAGTAAAAGTAGATTTAATTCCGTTTCTTCCAAAACCAGTGATTAAAAAAGCTGGAGAAGAATATGTTCTTGATTATGACCGTCCGCAATCAATCGGACGTGTAAAACCTTACTATGGGAACTTTGGTATCAATGTACGTGCCTACACATATATTCGTTCGATGGGTCCAGATGGTTTGAAAGCTGTTACGGAATATGCCGTGTTAAATGCTAACTACATGATGAGAAGACTGGCAGAGTTTTATGATTTACCATTTGATCGTCATTGTAAGCATGAATTCGTATTAAGCGGTCGTCGTCAAAAGAAATTGGGCGTTCGCACACTTGATATTGCGAAGCGTCTGTTAGACTTTGGATATCATCCACCAACCATTTACTTCCCACTAAATGTTGAGGAATGTATTATGATTGAGCCAACCGAAACAGAATCTAAAGAAACATTAGATTCGTTCGTTGATGTGATGATTCAAATTGCAAAAGAAGCTGAAGAAAATCCAGAAATTGTGCAAGAAGCACCACATAGCACAGTTGTTGGTCGATTAGATGAAACAACTGCAGCAAGAAAACCAATTTTACGTTACCAGAAAAATTAATTACAATAAAAAGAGCCCATTCGTTTTTTGAAGTTGTTTTATAAAAAGGTTGATTATTTAAAGCAAAGTTTGATTATATAAAATATAGATTGATTAAAAATCCTGTATTGATATACAGGATTTTTTCTTATTTCACAGTGGGGCCATTGCGGAGGAACTCTTTTATTACGTGGTAAATTAATATTGCGAAACAGAAAGGAATGATAAAAGTGAATGATTTATGTCATATATGCGGTGGAAACGGTAAAGATTCAATTTCATTAGCATCAGCTTCTTATAATGATAAATGTTCTAACTGCAATGGAACAGGTCTTGAACCTATGGAAGATGCTGAAGAAAACAATGTGATTGAATATTTAGACTGAATTTCCTTATACTCTATTTGAAAATCTCCTATAAATATTTACATTTGTTATGCAAATTAGCCATTTATGTTATTATTTACAGGTAATTATTGAATAACATAGTTAAATGACATTCAGGTATTTATTTTTAACAAAGATAAGATAAAAGGAGTAATGTTGATGAAATTTTAAAAAAAATATTCCTTTTTTTACTCCACTTGATCATAAATGGAGTCGGTTTATATGTAGGATTTACAAAAATACTAGAATCAGTAAATGCTAGTATTCCATTAATTGACTTTTTGGGGATTTTTGGAGCGGCTAGTATAGTTCAACTAATGAATATGAATAAGAAGAATAAAAAAAGCAAGATGATAAACAGGATATGATCTTGGCAATTATTTTCTCTGTTGTAATTTATACATACTGTTATTTTAATAACGGAAAATTTGTACCAGCGACAATTGGTATAATTACTATCGCTTTTAGCTACTATCTATACAATAAAATTGATTATTATTTTAAAAATTTTATTAAATAGCATAAGGTCAAAAATATAGTGAGTTGTATCAAGGTCTGAAAATATTGGACTAAGCCACAATACGAAGATAATACTTAGCATCTTATTCCATAATTGGGCGCATTACTTGAACAGCCTGGCTGCCATAGCCAGTTGCTTGTTTCTCCACCTAATGGCAGCATTTCTGTCGAAGAAAGAAAAGGTTAAAATAAATCAATAAATTTATCTATTTTTGGATATGAGGGGAAAATTGTGGAAGATAAAAAAATAAAATTTAAAACAATTGACGAATACATATTTCAATTTCCTCCTGAGGTTCAGGAGACATTAAAAACATTAAGATTAGTTATAAAAGAAGCTGCACCTGAAGCTGAAGAAAAGATCAGCTATCAAATGCCAACTTTTTCGTTACATGAAAGTCTGGTATTTTTTGCTGCTTGGAAAAATCATATTGGATTTTATCCAACTTCTAGTGGAATGAATGCTTTTAAACAAGAATTGTCAGATTATAAGGGGACAAAAGATTCTATACATTTTCCTTTTACAAAGCCACTACCCTATGAATTGATAAGTAGGATAGTTGAATTTAGGGTTGCTGAGAATATAAAGAAAGCTCCAAAAGATATATAGGACAAGAAATAAATACAGGGTGCTTTCTTGAATAAGATTTAGCCATTGATCTCCCAAAAACGGTCGCTTTTCCCTAGTAAAGAGTAGTGCCCGTTTGAAGGTGCTTTCATTTTTCCTAGAAAATAACTTGATAAAAATAACAGTGATGATTTATGTAATGGAGGAATATTATTGTCGAAGGGGCTACTTCATCATATTGAAATATATGTATCTAACATAAGTAAGTCAATTAATTTTTGGGGATGGTTTCTCGAAGAACTAGGATATAGCTCTTTTCAAGAATGGAAAAGTGGACAAAGTTGGAAAATCGGAGATACATACATAGTTTTTGTACAAACGGAAGAATGGTTTTTGGATGTCCCATATCATAGATGCCGAGTAGGTCTTAATCATTTAGCATTTTACGCAGCTTCACGACAACATGTAGATGATATTACAAAGAAATTAGAAGAAAAAGGAATATCTATTCTTTATAAAGACCAGCATCCTTTTGCAGGTGGAGATAATCATTACGCTGTTTACTTTGAGGATCCAGACAGAATAAAAGTTGAACTTGTAGCACCTTAGTATTCAATAATCGGGCGCTATCCTTGAACAAAGATAAGCGCTTATTTTCCATTTTAGGGCCAGATTGTGGAGTAACTTTTATTACGTAGTAGACTTAAAAAGCGACATAAAGGAGAGTTGAAAATGTTAAATGATACTGTTGAATGTCCATATTGTGGTCATGAAAATGATATGTCAGAAGGGACAGTTGATTTACCAAACGATAATAAATTTGACCATGAATGTGAAAATTGCGAGCGTGAATTTGAAGTTGAAGTTTAATTTTACCCTTCTTATAGCAGTTCTGAAATTGTTTATGTTCCTTGTGAGAAATGTTGGAAAGAAACAAGAGATATTTATAAAAAGGGTAGAATTTATCCGTTTCCAAAACACATTAAAGAAAAAGAACTTTGTCAGCAATGTTTTTATAAAAGCATGAGCGAAGAATTATCAAATGATAAGTAAACATTCCGAAAAAGAAAGGATGATGCAATTGAAGTGGAAAGGTGAAGAATTAAAAACTATTGATTGTTTGAGTAGTACTTCTTTACAGATGGAAGAAGAGTAACGGCTTGAATTAAGAGTCCTAGGAAGATGTAGAAAACGTGAATAAGAGCAACTTCTTTAATCAAATACATTTCGACTGTAATCCAAATAATTAAGATAAAACCTACGTATAACGAACTATTCCAGGACAAATCTTTTTCTTTATCAATTCTGAGCTTTTTAGCGATTTTTGACGGCTTTTCAGAGATAAGAAAAATGGTAGTAATTAGTGGGAGAATACCTAATCCTACAAATAGTATAAGTCCTGGAATGAGGAAATTATTAAAAGGGCTGTTTTGCAACATTTTCAGAGGCATTGACAAAATCGAACCGTCAGGAGAAATAATCAGTGCTCCTCCACCAAAAAGAGCACCAATTCCAAGAAAAATGTGTAGACAAATTAACAAATAGCATGCAAAGGGTTTTCGATGTTTTGCAACCATTAGAATCATCTCCAGAAAGATTGTGTTATCAGTTTACTGTATTGTGAAAATTCCAGAATTGTTAAACATGACGGAACTGTGAATGTTTTTTAGAGGCACTGTACATTTCAACGATACTATTCAATAGAAACTGATAATCCGCAATCGGGTGCTTTTCTGAAATATGAAAAGCGTCTTTAATACGTCCTCCAAGGGTTTTAAAGACTGTTAAGAAAATGATTCTTTTAGATTGTTGAATACCTTAAGTATGAAATTGATTCTATTTTGGGTATGAATGAAATCAAGATTAATTGATTCATAACCTAGGAGAGTGGAGATTAATGTTATTATCTGAGGCTTGGGAAAAGTATCAACTTGATAAGAAGATTAAGGGATACTCTACTCTAACATCGAAAACCTTTTGCTTTCAATACAATTTATTATTAAGACACTTTGGCGATATAGATATGGATGAATTTTCTACATAAAAACTCAAAAACTATTTAATGAAGGCTAGAGAACATTTTAAGGCGTCTAGTTTAGGGAATCGAGTTCGTTGCATTCGATCTTTTTTTTAATGGGCATATGATGAAGGAGTCATTTCCAAGAATCCAGCTACTAAATTGAAAGAACCGAAACTGGGCAAACGAATCCCAAAATTCCTTTCAGAGCTTGAAATAGAACACCTTAGGGAAGCTTGCCATACAACCTTAGAAATCACGTTATTTGAATTTATATATTCTACTGGTTGTCGTATTGGAGAAGTTGTAAAACTTAATCATGATGATATTAACTTCTCTACGAATTCCGTAATTGTACATGGAAAAGGAGATAAAGAAAGAGAAGTCTACTTCAATACTCGCTGCTCCTTGTGGTTGAAAAGATATTTAGAAGAACGGGACGATGAGGATTCATGTTTGTTTATCACAGAAAAAAGAACTAAAAGACGTATGAGTATTGACCTTATTTGATATATCATTAAGCGAATTTCTAGCCGTGCAGGAATTTAAAAAAGCATTCATCCACACCAATTACGACACAGTTATGCTACACATATGATTAATAATGGAGCACCTCTTGAAGTAATCCAGAGTTTACTTGGTCATGAGAAGAGTGAGACCACAAAAATATACGCACAGCTAAGTGGAAAGTTGAGACACGATTTTTACAGTAAATATTTTTGAAAGCAACTTAAACTTAAAAAGATCTTTTATTGAATAAGACGTGCATTTATATAAATGCATGTCTTTTTGTATAGGGGCAGATTGTGGAAGGATAAACGTAGATTTTCTTTGAAGTGAGGGAAATTGTAAATAAATATTATACTATTGAAAGCTCTTACCTAAGTAACATGGGTAAGAGTATTTTTATTTTTTTAAAATCTCTTTTGAAGTTGATTATTATTAAAATAAGTAATATTATCAAAAGTGATAATAAAAGGAGATGGTGTAATTGGCATTAAATATAGAACTACTACTTCACCCTATTAGAATGAGAATAATACAATTGTTTATTCCTGATAAAGAATTGACGACAGGTCAGATTATTCAGTTAATCCCTGAAGTCCCCCAAGCAAGTTTATATAGACACCTAGCTAAACTAGTGCAAGCAAATATTGTTGAAATTACCGCAGAAAACAGAGTAAGAGGTACTGTTGAAAAGACATATAAGCTTATTCAAGGAGATATTTTACGTCAAGACCTTGAAAAAATGTCACCTGAGGAGCATGTTGATGCCTTTTTCACATTCACTTCACATTTATTAGCAGAATTTAGCGAATATGTTCATAGAGAGGATATGAACTTTTATAAGGATGGGGTATCGTATCGCAAAGCAAGTGTTTATCTGGACGATGATGAATACAAGGAATTATTACAATCATTTAGGAAACTTGTACAAGCAGCTGTTGAGAAAAAGCCAGAGGCAGGTAGAAAATTAAGGACTTTAGCAACTATTATTATACCGAAGTAGAAAGCAATGATGATATTTTATGATGTGATTATCATTAAAGAAAATTCATGAAGAAAGGAGAATTTGAATGGTGAAAAATAAGTTAAAAAGGTTAATTTATATTGAAGAATATGTACAAATCAACGGTATTGAACAATATCTGTTTCATTCTGGTACAAAATATGAAAATCCAGTAATGTTATTCTTACATGGAGGTCCTGGTAGTGCTGAATCTTTATTTGCACACGCCTTTCAAGAAAAATGGGAGGATATTTTTACTGTGGTTCATTGGGACCAACGTGGTGCTGGAAAAACTCTAAACAAGAATCCAGATAAATATCCAACAATTGATTTACTACTAATGGATTTATTTGAAATTGTTCAATATTTAAAGAAAAAATTTAATAAGAGCAAAATTATTGTTCTTGGGCATTCTTGGGGAAGTGTTTTAGGCAGTATCTTTGTAAATCGATATCCTGAAGAAGTAGATTATTATATTGGAGTAGGGCAAATTATTAGTAAACTTGAAAACGAGCGTTTAAAATATGAAAAGGTTAAGGAACTAATTTTGCAAGCTAATGATATGAAATATCTAAAAAAGCTTGAGGCTATAGGTGATTACCCTGGAGACAAACTTGATAATGAATGGCTGAGAAAATGTATAAAATTACGTAAAATTCAAGGTAAATATAATTTATCTGATAAGGCTAATTCTCAAGCATTTAAAATTATATTTACAAGTCCTATTTTTCAATTATCAGATATATCTGCATTGATAAAAGGGACTAAAGCAAGCAAAGAATTAGTTGATTTTTTAGGAAGTTTTAATTTAAATTCAGAGCCAATCATATATAAAGTACCAATTTATTATATTTTCGGGGAAAATGACTGGCAAACCCCTTATTTTATTGCACAGGAATACTTTAACAGAATCAATGCTCCATATAAAAATTTCTATTTAATACCTAATGCTGGACATATGACAATGATAGACCAGCCTCAATTATTTTTTGAAGCATTATTAGATATTAATAACAAAGAGAATGTTAGATAAGAATTAAGATGCTCATGTTGTGATAAAGGGCTTTAGTTTTCATTAATAATTATTAAGAGAGAGAGGGAAACAGGCATTCTTAAAATTTTCCACTCCGGAATCGATGATATGAAGAAGGAATGGAAGTGGGGTGGAGATAAAAGAAGAGAAACCTCATTTAGGTGCGTTACGGTGAACCGTATCATAAAAAATGTTACTCAACAATCTGGTGCTTTCCTGTAATAAGGAAAGTGCTTTTTTCCACTTTAGGGCCAGATTGTTGCATAACTTTTGGAAAGTAAATTATACATTGTGAAGACCATCACTTAAATTAACGAATCAGGTTAGCTGTTCCTCATCGATTAGTTCTTAGGGATTTAGCTCGGAAAAAAGAAAAAGTTTTTTAAGATATTTGAATGCTGGGAATAATAGAGTAAAGACGAAATATAGAACAAATACATTCTTTAACCGGCGGAGGATGTTATGATATTGAATATAAAAAAGGTGTTTAAATGGAGTGAAAAAAAGCGAAATCTTTAAGTTTTCGCTTTTTCAATCATAGAGGTTATAAAAAGAAATACCCACGATAGAAGTTGAGTTCCTATAATCGACGTCATAATTCTTCTATGTTGGGAAGAGTTTTTCCTAACAAAGTATAAAACGAAGGAAGCTGCAAAAGTACCTGAAATTAAATGACTTAGTACAATATATTTCTTCATGTAATCACCGCCTTTTTTTGCAGGACTGCGAAGTCTTAGATAAGTATTAGTATTTGCCAATTCAGTTATGATATCCATAGAAAAATTCACCTAAAATTGATTTCATTTTGTGTATTTTCTTGTAGTGTTCTTGTCGATAAGTAATTTACACTAAATAAATCACTATTTAATAGGAAAAATGTTATTTTATGCTAAAATTTAAAGAGAAAAATTATAGATATATTTATAACAGGGGGAAACATGTAGAGAAAATTAATTATTTCGGGAATAATAATCTATTTATCCTTTGTGCTGTCCTTTAATAGACCGACAATAGTAATTTCTTTTTGTGTTTTTCCACAATCGGGCGCTTTTCTGTAATAGGGAAAGTGCTTTTTTTCATTATACGGTCAGATTGTTGAAGATGTAGTTTAGCATTAATAGTAGGAACCCGTAGGAAGTAAATGAGGTTTTTTAACATCAATAGTCTTTTTGTGATTACATCAAAAAAACTTAGAAAAGTTGATAATTTAAAAAAACATTAATAGGAGTAGCCCCCCACTGAGTGCTATTGTTCTATGATTTCTTTTATTAATAAAACACTTTTGTTTGCAGGATATCCATTGCATGCTCAATATCTTGTAAATCTTCCTTTGAAGCATTTTGTATACGAGTGAGGAAAAGAGATTCTAAACTCTTAAAGGATTCACTCATCATGGCTTCTCCTTGCTCTGTAAGACGAATGAATTGTTTTCGTCGGTCGGCAGGATCACTGATCTTTTCGATTAAATTTTTTTCACTTATCTTTTTCAATTCACGGCTGGTATTTGGCATGGATATATGCTGGCAATCACTAATTTCACTGGGAGTTACGGGCTGACTAACCGTTATATATTCAAGAATTTTATATTGAATTGGTGTAATTGAATCAGATTTGGAGTTTTTTGTTAATTTATGCGTTACTCGATGAACAGAAGTTATTAATGATACACATTTAGTAAAAAGTATTGATTTGTCCATAAAAATCACCTCTTTTGAAAAGATATCAAAAAAGTTGTCAAATTACAATTATCAATTGACAACTAAAATGAGCGAATGCTATGATTTTGTTATCAATTGATAAGTAAAAGAGGTGGGCTATGAAGACCCTAATTATTTACACACATCCTAATCACCAAAGTTTATGTTATGCTTTTTTACAAAACGTTATCAAAGGATGTAATGATAACTCAAACATAAAGGAGCTGCAGGTGCTGGATCTGTATAAAGAGGGCTTTAATCCTCTCCTGGTGTTTAATGAGAATAAAAGAAGGCGTGATATGCATCGTGATCCTGACCTCGAAAAATACAGGAAACAAATATTATGGGCTAATCAACTAGTCTTTGTCTATCCAATCTGGTGGGGGC
>JAUZPL010000031.1 GCA_030705955.1 Bacillota bacterium
GCCCTGTAGTAGTAGGCAGTGGCCCTGCTGGACTTTTCTGTGCCTTGGTATTAGCAGAACATGGTTTAAACCCCGTTGTTGTTGAGCAGGGAATGGATGTCGATCGAAGAAAAATGGCTATTGAAAAGTTTTGGAAATACGGCGTACTTGATACGAATAGTAATGTCCAATTTGGTGAAGGTGGAGCAGGAACATTTTCAGATGGTAAATTAACAACAGGTATAAAAAATACTAAGATTCCAAAAGTATTAAAAGAATTCGTAGAAGCAGGTGCTCCCAAGGAAATCTCTTATTTGTCAAAGCCCCATATTGGAACTGATATTTTGATAACGGTTGTTAGAAATATTCGTAAAAAAATAGAACGACTAGGTGGGGAAGTGCGTTTTGATACGAAAATGAAGGAACTTATGATCGAAAATGGTGAAGTTAAAGGCGTGCTACTAGAAAGCCAAGGAGAGTCAGAGACAATAGAAACCGATGCTGTAGTATTGGCGATCGGGCATAGTGCTCGAGATACTTTTATTATGTTAAAGGATTTAGGTGTAGACATGATACCGAAGCCATTTGCTGTCGGTGTGCGAATTGAACATCACCAAAAAGATATCGATTTACAGCAATTAGGCAGCTTTGCCAATAATCCACTACTTGGTGCATCTGATTATAAATTGAATGCACATCTTCCCAATGGACGAGGTGTTTACACGTTTTGTATGTGCCCTGGAGGTCATGTTGTTGCTGCCGCATCAGAAAAAAATGCTGTTGTTACAAATGGTATGAGCTATAGCGCGAGAAGTGGTGAAAATGCGAACAGTGCATTGCTTGTTTCTGTCACACCAAATGATTTTAATGGAGAGATTTTGGCGGCTATAGAGTTTCAAAGAAAACTTGAGCGAAAAGCATTTGAACTTGGTGGCAAAAATTATTTTGCACCAGTACAATTGGTCGGTGATTTCTTAGTTAATAAGGGTAGTAAACAACTTGGTGATATTATCCCTACTTATACCCCGGGTGTTACACCAACGGACTTAAGAGAGTGTCTTGATGATTTTATCGTTGATAGTATTAAAGACGGCTTGCGTGTAATGGATAAAAAACTTGCGGGCTTTATCAAACACGATGCCGTTTTATCAGCCGTAGAAAGTCGAAGTTCATCACCAGTTACCATTAAGCGAAACCCCCTGACATTTGAGTCCAATATCAAAGGGTTGTACCCGTGTGGTGAAGGTGCAGGTTATGCTGGAGGTATCACGTCTAGTGCTGTTGATGGCATAAAATGTGCAGAAGCGTTAATGGAGATTGAGGTTTAGTTATTGATACACATTGATTTTGGAAAGCTACTCAAAAAGATAGCAAAGACAGTATATGGATTTAAGCCATTTGCTTTTAGTTGTCTTCACTACTGGCTAATAGAAGAAAATGAGTTATGTAAGAAAAGGGTGCGATTGTTGAGGAATACTTATATAGAAATATAGGTAAATACCATTTTATCTTATATATCTGCAACCAACACTCAATCCACACGGAATGTGTATTTCAACTCATTTTTAAAAAAGGCAACTAACCCTCATATTGGGTCGTTGCCTTTTCGTGTTTCTTGTAATGGATTAACGAATTTGTATGGAATATGGACAGTGCCACGTTTACTGTTTCTTTTTCTAATTCAAGTCAAGCACTCGCGTTGTCCAAGATTGAATCTCAGCAATAAGTTCAGGTTTATCGGATAACTTTTCACCATAAGAAGGAATCATTTCTTTTAATTTCGGTTTCCAAGCATTAAGCTGTTGTGGGAAACATGTTTCAATTAATTTAAGCATGTCTGAAACCGATGTTGAAGCACCTGGAGAACCACCGAGTAATGCAGCCAACGATCCATCCGAGGAGTGAACAATTTCCGTATTGCTAAATTGAATCATTCCTTTTCCAGCCGGTGTATCTTTAATCACTTGCACCCGTTGACCTCCTACTTTCAATTCCCAATCTTCGTCTTTTGCGTCTGGAACGAATTCTCGAAGTTCCTTCATCCGCTGTTCTTTCGTTAACGTCAATTGTTGGATCAGGTATTGCATCAAAGGTATATTTTTTACACCTGAAGCCAGCATCGTGATCAGATTGTCCGACTTGATTGAGGCAAACAAATCCCAATTTGAACCTGTTTTAAGAAATTTGGGCGAAAAGCCGGCAAATGGGCCGAAAATCAACGCCTTTTTGCCATCGATAAATCGTGTATCCAGATGAGGAACTACCATATGCGGTGCTCCATCCGGATTCTTGCCATATACCTTCGCATAATGCTGCTCTATCACCTTGGGATTATTACATTCCAAATATTGTCCGCTGATTGGGAATCCTCCGATATGTTTTCCTTCGGGAATGCGGGTCTTCTGCAATAAAGGCAAACTGCCACCGCCACCACCAATAAAAACAAACTTCGATATGTGTTTTTCAATCATCCCACTTTTAAGGTTGCGAACTTTCACTTCCCATGAGCCGTCTGCGGCGCGCATTATATCCTCTACATGGTGATTGTATTTGATATTCACATTTTCCTTTGCCAAGTGATCGCACATTGCGCGAGTCAGAGCCCCGTAGTTGACGTCTGTTCCATCATCGATTTTCGTTGCTGCAACAGGATCATTCGCTGACCGGCCTTTCATAATAAGCGGAAACCATTCTCTTAGCTGATCTGGGTCATCAGAGAACGTCATTCCTTGAAACAACGGATGGCTAGATAGCGCTTCCAAACGCTTTTTCAAAAATGCGATATTTCCTTTTCCTTGTACGAAACTAATATGAGGCAGACCAGTAATAAAACTGCGTGGATTATCAATCAATTTGCGATCAACCAGATAAGCCCAGAGTTGCCTTGACAATTGAAAGCGCTCATTTATTCTAATCGCTGCATCTATATTTATGGTGCCGTCAGGTTGTTCAGTTGTATAATTCAACTCGCATAATGCGGCATGTCCTGTTCCGGAATTATTCCGCTCGTTGGAGCTTTCTTCGCCAGCTACTTCAAGCCGCTCGAACATTGTAATATTCCAATCAGGTGCTAATTCCTTAAGCAGTACGCCCAAGGTAGCACTCATAATCCCTCCGCCAATTAAAATAGCGTCTACTTGGGATGGATTGTCACTCATATGGATCCTCCTCGAATGTATATATCTATATTCGTAGTCTAGTGACTTTTCTCACAATGCTACTTTTCCATTATACTGCTTCGATAGTGTTATTCAATAGAATTCGTTTAGGTCCTTTTTCTTTTTTAATAGAATAATTTATAAATAGGATACTGTTGTTGACTTTTTACCGCTGAAGGATATTTCCATAATGTGAACGTTTGCACTATGTTTATTCTTGATTCAAAAAAATAAACTTTTAAGACGGAAATATTCTAAAACTAAAAAAATCTTTTCAGCTTGAAGCAGAAGAGATTTTTTTCAGATCATTTCCATTATTTGAGGGAAGTGTCCCATAAACAGAGCTTCTGATCTGTTCATTTTGTGAAATATCTTCAAGATAGGAGAGAAGACTATGATTTAATATTCATAGACTTGTCCTTCTTCCTGTAATTGAGTCAAATACAAATTTATCTGTACATCAATTTCTTTTTTTGCTTTTTCTGATAAATTTCTTGAATGATATAGAGAGGTCGTTGTTTCGATTCATCATAAATTCGTCCAATGTATTCACCGGTGATCCCAAGAATAAACAAAATAAACCCATTAAAGAGCAACTGAATCATAATAAGTGATGACCATCCAGTGACGGTGGCATGGGTAAAAATTTTTAGGTAGAGTACGATGAGCAAATAGAAAAATCCGATTGCCGATAAAGCTATGCCAGCAAAACTTGCTAATTTCAATGGTTTATATGAAAAGGATGTAATGCCATCCATTGACAATTTCAGCATTTTTTTGAGAGGGTATTTTGATTCGCCCACTAAGCGTTCATCCCGTTCATACGGAAGGGCAATTTGTTTAAATCCAACCTAACTCACTAAACCCCTTACGAATCGATTTCTTTCTTGGAGATTATTCATCTGGTCACATACTCTTCGATCTAATAGACGAAAATCGCCTGTATCCAGTGGGATATCAATATCTGTCATCGAATGTAAAAAGCGGTAAAATAGCTTGGCGGTGTATTTTTTAAAAACTGTTTCCCCTTTACGTTTCGTTCGCTTGGCGTATACTACATCATATCCTTGCTTCCATTTTTCAATCATCTCCAAAATAAGCTCGGGTGGGTCCTGTAGGTCGGCGTCAATGACGACAACTGCTCTCCCATTTGAATAATCCATTCCTGCTGTGATGGCAATTTGATGACCGAAATTCCGTGAAAAGTCCAATAAAATAATAGAAGGATCTTTTTCACTAAATGCTTTTATCATGTCAATAGTTTTATCCCGGCTGCCATCGTTTACAAAGATAAGCTCGTAAGATTCTCCCGTAGATCTCATCACTTCGGTTAATCGACGGTAGGTTTCATGAACCACGGCTTCTTCGTTGTATACCGGTACGACAATTGAATATTGAACAGATTGACTCATTTGGTATCACTCCTTGATTAAACATCTCATTGATTATGCATTCATTATGATCCAGCAACCTGAAATCAGATTGAAGATAAACTGAAAGTTTACTGAAGGTTTATCGCATAGTAAAAAAACGATATAAGTTTCCTCTGCCCGGATAATAAAAAGGATTGAGCCCGGTCCAAAAAGAGCTCAATCCTTTAAACATTGCTGAGTTAGTTAGATTTTGGTTGTGTCAAATCATAGATTGTGACTCCATCTACTGTTTTTGACTTGAAATTGTTCTGTACCCAATTGGATATTTCTGAATTAGAACCTCCCATTGGACCTCTTTGGAAGTTACCTCCAAAAGTGTTTCCGCTTGTTTCCCCATTCGGGTTGCCATTTGCGGAATTGCCATTATTCGTTTTTTTGCCCATTTGGTTAAAATTATTTCCATGATTCATTCCTCCATTCATGTAATAATGGATTTTTCCTTCTGCTACGTATTTTTTAAACTGGGCAAGGGTAGGTGATGGATCACTGCCATTAAAGCCGCCGATGTCCATTATGGGTTCACCTGTCGCAAGTTGATAAGGAGCAGAAGATTGTGAGCCTACTGTCGCCGCAACCCAGGTGTATTTTGAAGCATCCTGTTGCAGCAATTTCACTAATTCTTTGCCAGGTGTGGAGTTTTCATCAATACCACCTTGTTTGGAATTACCAGGATTATTTCCGTTGGTAACATCAGAGTTTGCTGATCCTCCTATGGACGGGTTGGTTGAATTAGGCCTAGGAGGCATTTGACCACCAAAGCCAGAGTTTCCGGATTGTCCTGTTGATGAATCGGCAACAGGAGGCATTTGACCGTTTCCAAAACGACCATGATAACCATTGTCGCCTGTTGATGGACCCGCAGAAGGCATCGAACCGGTATGCGGTGTGGCAATTGTTTGGATCGTAAATGCAAACGGACCGGCTAAACAGGCTGCCAATCCAGCTACGGCAGCAACAATCAATAGATTTCTACCAAGCTTAGGCCCAATTACCATGGCAATTGCTGCTAAAGCACCAATGATCAATATGGTTGTACGAAGCCACGGGTTCCATGTAGGTGTGCGATTGAGTAAGACAAAAGACCAAACGGCCGTCATAGCAATCGCAGCTGCTAAACCTATACGAACAGGCAATTGATCTTTTTTTGACCAAAGAACATCTATTGAAATACCAATAATCGCACCAATGGCCGGAGCTAGAGCAATTGTATAGTACGGGTGAATTGTACCCTGACTAAAGCTGAACACAATACCAGTGACGAAGAATGTACCACCCCACAAGAGCAGAGCCGGAATCGAACGATCACTTTTCCAACTTCGACGCACAAGCCAAATGGCAACAATCATAAGAATGAGTGCAGCTGGAATCAACCAAGAAATCTGACTGCCCATTTCAGAGTTAAAAAGCCGTCCTAAACCGGTGGTGCCGCCGAAATTCCCTCCCATGCCCCCGCCGGGTCGTCCCATATTAGATCCCATGTTAGCCGCTTGGCTTACCATGTCGCTTCCGGATGCTCCTCCGGCGGTTTTTGGGCTACCCATACCGGACTCATTCCCGGTAAGCCGACCCAAACCGTTGTATCCGAAGATTAGATCTAGAATACTATTGTTCTGAGAACTGCCGATAAACGGACGTTTTGATGCTGGGATAAGCTCTACAATTGCGACCCACCAGCCTCCTGATATTACAACGGTAATAGCGCTAATCACGATTTGCAAAAGACGCTGGCGTACCGAAACCGGGGCAAAAAACAGATAGACGAAAACAAATACCGGGATAACAATGAAGGCTGCCAACATATTGGTCAAAAAACCAAAGCCAATGAGAACAGAGGCAAAAAGGAACCACTTTGTTTTCCCTTCCTCAAGTGCTCGTGTAAATGCATAGGCACTTGCCGTAAGTAACAGAACAAGGAGGGCATCAGGATTATTAAATCGAAACATAAGTACTGCGACTGGTGTTAGGGCAAGCACTGCTCCAGCAATCAGTGCTGCACTTGCGCTAAACCAGCGGCGAATGGTCTTGTACAGGATCCACACACTAGCAACACCCATAAGCGCCTCAGGAACAAGCATACTCCAAGAATTCAGGCCGAATATTCGAGCAGATAACTCCATGATCCACAAGGAGGCAGGCGGCTTATCAACAGTGATAAAGTTTGATGCATCAATGGAACCAAAGAAAAATGCCTTCCAGCTCTTCGTTCCCGCCTGGACTGCGGCACTGTAAAATGAATTGCTCCAGCCTGATTGGCCGAGATCCCATATATACGCGACCGCTGTCAACACCAATAATATCCACAAAGCGAGCCTTTCCCAAGGCGGATTTCCCTCCCTATCTTTATTTTTTCTCATTTTTAATGCCTCTGAATTAAGTGTAGTTGATTGATCCATCTTTCACGTTCCTTTCGTCTTGCAGCCTTTCATTAGCCCGCAATGAATGGTTGGGTAATCCTTGTCATACTAAACGACTAATCTTACAAAAATGATTGTGTTCCGGATGTTTGTGACATGCTATTGTTGCTCTGAAACTTTATTCCAGCGACCAAACTAAGACTTACAAAACTAACTCCCCAAAAAGTGCCTCTCTTTTTCTCAATTTTTATAACTCCTCTCAGTTAAGGGCATTTGTTCATGTCTGTATTGTGCATCTTTAACCTGAATTGTTCTTGAAGGAAAGCTGAATGTTTTCTGAAAATCAGTCATAATGGAAAAAATTTGTTTGGAATTTTTATGTTAGATTCTCTGTTTATCAAAAAATGTGGACAATAAACGTTAAGTGCCGTATGTTTGGCAATATTTATTTCATATATTTTTCGTTATAAGCCATGAAAGAAAAAAGGTTGCCATAAAGGCAACCATCAGGCTGTCTAAAAAGTTTCGGCAGCCTTTTATTGTATTTATTTCTTTAATTGATGGCTCTGTTATTATTCATTGTTGATTTTCGTGTAGGTATGAGAATTCATAGGCGGAGAATTTCCGGCTAATGTATATAGTGGAGGCTTAAGAAGCAGATATAAGCGGAGTTATTCCGATTAACTGCTCTAAATAAGACAAAATCCAAAAATTGGATAGTATAAACGGAAAAACCACCTTTATTTTTAGGGAAATATGGGTATTTCCCATTTAAACGGAATTTTTTCGTTTATTTTTCAAACACAGTGAAATTAACATTCAGCTATAACAGACATACATGCAAAACAATTTGTACATTAATGAATGAAATTAACAGTTATCCACAGTTAATTTCAGGGTAGAGCCTAATTGATAAATATTGATTCTTCATTTCTTCTTAAAAAGGTCCTTCTTTATTAAAAGCCTTTTAGTCACTGAGAGGAAGGCTCAGAGCCCGCTTTTCAATTTGAAAAAGGATTTCGGTCACTGAGAGGAAGGCTCAGAGCCCGCTTTTCAATTTCAAAAAGGGTTTCGGTTACTGAGAAGATGTCTCAGAGCCCGCTTTTCAATTTGAAAAAGGATTTCGGTCACTGAGAGGAAGGCTCAGAGCCCGCTTTTCAATTTGAAAAAGGATTTCGGTCACTGAGAGGATGTCTCAGAGCCCGCTTTTCAATTTGAAAAAGGATTCCGTCACTGAGAGGAAGGCTCAGAGCCCGCTTTTCAATTTCGAAAAGGGTTTCGGTCACTGAGAGGATGTCTTAGAGTCCGCTTTTCAATTTCAAAAAGGGTTTCGGTTACTGAGAGGATGTTTAGATACTATAATAAAGAGAAAAATATTCCTTTCTTGATAATCTAAGATTGCCATAAAGACAACCACGTTTATTTGTAAGGGGAGTAATTTAATATAGATGGAAGTATTTCTACATAGGTAATGATTAAGGGGTTATCACCAGCAAAACCAAGTAAGATAAATAGATTCCGTATCCTTTTTATTTTTTCAATAAGCTCCTTCGATAAATAATACCCCTTAATATGAAAGGTTTTTTGAATAATTTCATTATATATTGGTTGTAATTAGCGGGAGAAGGTAAAAGTCATGATGTCTTGGTGGAAACTCCAAACATAGTTAATAAAATTTGTTTAAGGGTTTGGATAGAGTAATTATTAAATGAGATATGCTACTCTTTTAATAAAAAACGGAAAGTGTGTGTTAAAATATAACATTTTGTCCATTTTTTATCCTAACTTTCTGCATACTTTTTTTCTAGTATTAAGGTAATAAAATTCAAAAGGAGAGTGGATTAAAAATGGGTTCTCATATGACACACTATATGGCACTTTTGGCAGGTAACCAACCATGGAATTTAATTATCTTTATGGCAATTCCAGTCATTTGTGCGGAAACAATTGCCATTACAGAATTGGCAATTCTTTTCACAAGAAATTTAAATGGCACATTAAGAAAAGTAAATAGAGCGGTTAGTATTTTTGTAGGATTATATTTTACTGGTATATTTATCTATTTATTAACAACAGCCTTTATCCCATTAACCATTCACGGTCAGTGGATGGGATGGATTGATGTCGTGGCCGTAACCTTTTATTTATTGGGGATTGTTCCACTATTGGGAATCGCCTTGGTGGATTCAAAAATTATTTATCGGAATAAAACAGAAGAAGAAAGGCTTAAACTTCATGCTACCTTTGTTGGATTATTTTTAGTATTATCCCATGTTGCCATGATTTTCGGAATGGTTGATCCTTCCCTTATTATGAGTGCATCAATGGGTAATATGAAAATGTAAAGATTTCAAATACATGAAAATTGAAGTACGTTTTATGTTCCCTCAGATTAATAGTCTGGGGGGATTTTTGTTTGAAGAATCTACTTTTACACACTGGGTAGTAATTTTCTTTACATCTGCTATTATTCTAAAAGGTAAGTGATGAAGTTTCAGGCATTGTTTTAGCTGAATTTTAAAGATTTTAGTGAATTTTGGTCAGGTGGAAGGGTAGTGGATTTAAAACAGATCAAGAAGGGAATAGAGACATGTATGTTGAATATGTCGGAAAAGATAAATTTGTACCCCATCAAAATTCATTTTATAAAGAAGTCATACAAAAAGTAAATGAACATTTTTAATAAAGCAATTCGGAGTTTTTGATGAAGCAATTTTAAAAAAAGTAGTTCAAAACAATTATACGAAGAGGTTATAGTATGAAAAATGAAAAAAGAAAGTTGTCTCCAGAACAATGTGAAGAAATACTCGGTATATTGAAAGCGCGGTTTGAGAGTAACATGAATCGTCATAAAGGATTGGAATGGGCGAGAGTACAAACAAAGCTAGAAACTAATACAGAAAAACTTTGGTCACTTAATGAAATGGAGATAACTGGTGGTGAACCGGATGTCATTGTTCATGATAAGCAGGTGGATGAATACATTTTCTATGATTGTTCAGCGGAAAGTCCTAAAGGCCGAAGAAGTATTTGTTACGACCGTGAAGCGCTAGAGTCAAGGAAACAACATAAACCACAAAACAACGCAATTGACATGGCTACTGACATGGGAATTGAGATTTTAACGGAAGAACAATACCGGGAGCTGCAAAAACTAGGGAATTTCGATGCTAAAACATCGAGCTGGGTGAAAACACCCCCTAATATTAGAAAACTGGGTGGGGCCATCTTTTGTGATCTCCGCTTCGACACTGTCTTTGTGTACCACAATGGGGCAGAATGCTATTATGCTGGTAGGGGTTTCCGTGGCTCTCTAAGGGTCTAAATTTGGGTGAATGGATGTAAGTGGCTTACACCTAAGGGGATTGATTTCGCCATAGGTATTCAAAACTATCATATTGGTAAATTACTCGGCATCTACATGGTTGTAGATGTTTTTTTATGCAATTTATATTCATGGGTAGGTAGTTTGAAAGCTGAATATTTAAAGTTTACGAAAGTTATATAAATAAACTGAATTGCTCGAATATTGTCGAACTATAGGTTGTTGACAAATATGACAAATATTGAAATATTATATAGACAACCCCACATTTCTTCTTGACTTAAATCCACTTTTTTACATCGTCTCGTATAAGTCCTTTCCTAGACTACTTCTTAATTGGTTATTTTCCCGAACACTCTTTTAGTTCCATAATGTTTCAACAAAAACAAGCCTGAAAGGGGTGATAAATGAAGAAACAATTTATTTTTATATTTAATTTTTAAAGGCTAAGTATTTAATTTCTGTTCTTAATTTTAAAATTAAATTTAAAGGAGGATAA
Organism: Bacillota bacterium; assembly: GCA_030705955.1. Classification (GTDB taxonomy): domain Bacteria; phylum Bacillota; class Bacilli; order Bacillales; family Cytobacillaceae; genus JAUZPL01. The sequence goes on from JAUZPL010000031.1 coordinate 10,749, forward strand.
TGAATGGGACACGATATTTCAGGAATCAATAATGCAGAAAAAGTAATTGCTTATGCACGTTTTAGCATGTGGAATGATGATGCTTCCATACTGTACAGTTTACTTGATGCAGAACATTTCGATGCAGGAGTTAGTGGAATAGGCGACATGTCTACTTTTTCCATTCAACAAATTGAAAAGGCTTTGAATACTTACAATCAATTATATGTATCAGAAAGTGACTTCTTAGATTGGGATAGAAAACAAATCCTGAATTTTATACAAAACTGTTTAGCAACAGCACAAAAAGAAGGGAGTGTTAGAGTGTATTTTGGTTAATTTTTTAAGAGTGCTTGCTGAATTATACTTAAAGTCAATAGTACCAATTCCTTTTATATGTACCAATTTTCCTTTTCATTATCATTCAATCTTATGAATTTCTTTTTAATCCCCAAAAAAACACCTACAAAACCTTGCAAATGTTGATTATTGCCCATTTTTAAAGAACTAAAATATAGAGGGAAATATAAAAATTGCCCCGACTAATCCACTTATTAAACCTGCATGTTTTTGCCCAAAAGAACACTATTAAATCAGAGACGAGAGGAAAAGAAAGAGTCATTGAAGAAATGTCGGTTATCGATGACTTTGAAGACGTGGAAAAAGATTAAATGATTAGTATGTTCGGCTCATTTTATAAAACAAACCCAATTTTAAAATAAAGCCAGATGTCAGTTTGCAATAGAAAACTCATTTGCAATAATAAATTGTAAATGAGTTTTTATGTTTTTTGAAGTGAAGCTTGTTGGTTTAGAAGACTCTGGTAGTAGCAAGTAACTCATCCAATCGGAAAGTGATGTATATATGGGAATTCTATAAGGATATAGACAGATCATCTCGATATTTAATAAAATAAAGTGGAAAACTCTTACCAGAGCATTTCACTTTTAAAAGGTAAGGGGAAAAATATGACTAAGAAAGATACCTTATTCAAAGTCGTGGATTTAGATTTTTAGATGAATGATAGATGAATATTTTAAAGTAATAATATCATGCCAGGAGAGAAGAAAATGAATGAACTACAAGTATTTAGTGAACTACATAAATTTTTATGTGGTATAGGGAGGATGAATATTACACTTCCAGCTAAGAGTTTAACGATAGGATATAAACCAATTCGGTTTGGGGGAGGTATCCCTAAGTTTGCCACTTTATATGGGGAAAAACGATACAACTGTTTGATCCTTCATGTTGAGCCAGGCAATCTTGAATCACTTAAAGGAAAAATGATTCAAAAAGAAATTCAACAACTCTTACATTTTGATATCCAAGAAATGAGAAGTTTTGTTTTGAAAAAGCACGAGGTTTATATTCCTTTTGAAGTAGTTAACACGAAAGAAACACTAAATCTATTAAAGGATTTTGTTCGAAATCAGTATGTGAATTTTGTAACTAGATGAGTTTGGAGTGGTACACAGGGGGAAGAAATGAAAGCGCAATAATAGAAAAGTATGATATAATTTTTAGGTATGAAAAGTTATATGTATATAAAAGTAATAGAATATTGAAAAGGGAAGGAACGTGAAAGAATGAGTAACGGAATTTTTAGAATCCCAGCACTTACAAATGAGCCTGGTAATACATATGCCCCAGGTACAAAAGAACGGGAAACATTAAAAGTAGAATTAAAACGCCAATCTGAAGTCGTAGTTGACATCCCTGTGATTATTAATGGAGAAAATATAAAGACAGATACAGTGAAACAAGTGGTTATGCCGCATAATCATCAACATGTTTTAGCAAACTATTCCGAAGCCGGCGAAAAAGAGTTGCGTGATGCGGTAGAAGCTGCGATGGCTGCTAAAGAAGCATGGGCAAATATGCCTTGGGAACACCGCGCCTCTATTTTCTTAAAGGCTGCTGATTTACTTTCTGGTCCATACCGTGATGTAATCAATGCTTCTACTATGTTAGGACAATCTAAAACTGCTTATCAATCTGAAATTGATGCTGCACAAGAATTAGCTGACTTCTTACGTTATGACGTGGATTGTGCAAATCAAATTTATCAAATTCAACCAAGCAGTATGAAAAATGTTTGGAACCGTACAGATTACCGATCACTAGATGGTTTTGTATTGGCCATTTCACCATTTAACTTCACATCCATTGGCGGAAACTTACCAGTAGCTCCTGCCATTATGGGGAACGTAGTTGTTTGGAAGCCAGCAACAACTGCTTTATTATCAAACTACTACTTTATGCGTCTATTAGAAGAAGCAGGATTACCAAAAGGAGTCATTAATTTTGTTCCTTCTCGTGGTTCACAAGTATCAGAAGTGGTATTAAAAGACCCTCGTATGTCTGGATTCCATTTTACTGGATCTACAAGTACATTCCAACAAATTTGGAAAACTGTAGGGGAAAACATTGCAAACTACACTTCATATCCTCGTTTAATTGGAGAAACAGGTGGTAAGGACTTTGTATTTGCTCACGAAACTGCACAAGCTGACAAAGTAGTAGCAGGTCTCGTTCGTGGTTCGTTTGAATACCAAGGCCAAAAATGTTCAGCAGCCTCTCGTGCTTACATTCCTGCAAGTATGTGGGAAGAAGTTAAAGCTGGCTTAGTGGAAGAAACTGCGAAGCTTAAAGTAGGGGATATCCAAAACTTTACAAACTTCATGGGTGCAGTAATTGATAAAGCAGCCTTTGATTCGATTACAAGCTATATTGACTATGCTGCAGCTTCTGAAGAAGCGGAAATTATTGCTGGTGGTACTTATGATGATTCTGTTGGATATTTCGTTCAACCTACCATCATTGTGACAACAAATCCAAACTTCAAGACAATGGTAGAAGAGATTTTTGGACCAGTATTAACAATCTATGTATATGAAAATGATAAATTAGAAGAAACATTGGATTCAGTAGATAAAGCTTCCATGTATGCTTTAACAGGTGCAATCTTTGCTCAAGATCGTAATGCCATTATTCACTTAGAACGTCGCTTATCAGGAGCCGCTGGTAACTTCTATATCAATGATAAACCAACTGGTGCGATGATTGATCAACAGCCATTTGGTGGTTCTCGCGGTTCTGGTACAAACGACAAAGCAGGTTCTGTCTTTAACATGATTCGTTGGACCAGTCCTCGTGTTATCAAAGAAAACTTTGCACCAACTGCACCAGTTTCCTATCCAATTATGGATGAAGAATGATGTAAAAATAAAAAGATGTTGAAATGTTTATTTCAATCTTTTTTTATTTTACTAGATTTGTTCATTGTCTATTTTTAACATCTGAATGTATATGTGTGTGAAAATTTCAAAACCATTTGATAAAACTAAAATATATTGGTAAGGGGGTAGGGAGATGAATAGTAATTTATTTCACTCATTGGAAGGTGAAAGTATCTACTTCAAAGCATTAAGTTTGGATGATGTTCAAGAGATACATAATTATGCCTCAGATAAGGAAGTTTCACGATTCATTGGCTGGAATTTAATGAATACTTTAAATGAAACTCGTGAGCACATTGAAACAATGTTAAAACGTGAGTCGGCAGGTACACATTTATATGCCTCCATTGTTCTACATTCAACTCAAGCAATTATTGGGACAGCCATGATTTTCAATTTTGATCGAGAATCGAACCAAGCGGAAATCGGGTATGTTTTTCATAAAGATCATTGGGGGAAAGGATATGGAACTGAGAGTGTTGCACTAATGAGTGATTTTGCTTTTAAATCCCTTAATCTTCACAAACTTCATGCTAGTGTAGTGGACTCAAATATTGGATCAGCTCGGATACTTGAAAAGAACAAGTATGAGTTAGAAGGACGATTAAAAGACCACTATTCTATTGAAAATATATATTATGATGCACTGCTTTTTGGTAAAATTTCAAACTTGCAATCTTATAAAATTTAAATGCTGCTACATTGATAGTTGTTCTATTCATAGTAAACGATCTTTACCATTTTATAAGTAATTAAACGGTGGTGCCAATAAAGCTGCTAAAAAGCCAACTTCGATGTAACGAAGTTGGCTTTTACTTTCTACATCAAATGATGGCTGGAACGGAAGAAACAAGTTGTTCAATTTCACAGCCTTGATCAATGGATATAACGCGAACTGTAACTTGAATCTCTGGAGGTAATCCCTCAGGTACATTCAATAGTGATGTTGTAAATTGATGATTGTTGTCGACATTCGCTATTGTTGAACTGTGGATGTTTCCATCAGTGAGAATCTCCACTCTTACTTGATTTGTACCTAGTGCAGTTCCATGGAATATTTGTTCACTGCTTCCTGGAATTGAGCTCACAATCGTGCGTGATGTCAAAAAAATTGGGCAGGTAAGTTGATCTACTATGTCTTCTAACTTAAATTGGAGGAGCATTTCGTTCTTAATTACAGTTTTTAAGGTTTTTTCAACCGTATTATCTATGAGAATCAAATCTGGAATACCTGAAATTGGTATTGAAACTCCTGGCAAGGTACCAACCACTGCCTGGATTTTTTCTGCCTCAGCATTGATAATATGTGCCAAACCTAACTCCTCAAACGCAATAGAAGCAAGTAATAGATTAAAAACTTCCTCCCTATTAATACTAATAGTAGGGGTCACATTGGGTATAGTGGGGAATGACAAAGTATTCACCTCTTTTCTCTTTTTTTATTTCTTTACATTCTATGGTTCATATTGTTTATAGGACCGGCGCTTGTCTCGTTAATTGATTTTTTATTAAAATTGTTCAATTTTTATTTTTTTCAGCAGGGGAAAGCGTAATAAAAGGAGAGGCCTTGGTGACTTTTACTGATGGCAGTGATCCTATAACTGCACCCGAAGCAGGCGTTGTGACAACCGTTTCCGTGGCTTCAGGGGAAAAAGTTACAAATGGACAGGCTGTTGCACATTTAACAAATTATTCCGATGTACAAACAATCGTGAACCCCTTTCATTTGAGAGGGGTTTTATTTGTATTCTAATTCGTGATAAAGCATTTTGACTAAATTCCTTTCATATGTTATAAAATAAATGTGTGGTGAAACGTTTAATCAATTTTTAAAAATTAAATATAGAAATGTTATTTATCATAGGTGGTGAAACGTTTTTTATTATGGAAAGAAAAATGACAATAAAAGATATTGCTCAATTGGCAGGAGTGTCGCCTGCTACCGTTTCTAATGTTATGAATAAAACGGGAAGGGTTTCTAAAGAAACGGTTTCCCGTGTCATAGAAATAGTGAATGAAAAAAACTTTAATTTAAATGCTTCTGCTCGGACTCTTCGGCAAAAGGTTTCACGTTTAATTGCAATCCTTGTTCCAGATTACAGTGAATCCGAAAACACCTATCATGGTCAAGAATTAGGAATTGCTAACCCGTTTTACCTAGAATTTGTAAGTAAAACTGAGGAAATACTTTCAAAACATGGGTTTGAAACGATTTTTAAGGTTGTCTCTGTAAAGTCCGACCTGAAATTTATAAAGGAACGTAATCTGGATGGTGTAATTGTTATAGGTGCTCACGAAGGTTCAGAGTTTACAAGTAAAGTTGTTTCTTACAATGTGCCAGTAGTGTTTGTTGATAGTTACTTATCGAACGGAGAAGTCAGTTTGATTAACACGGATGATCAACTTGGCGGATATTTATCGACACGACATCTTCTAGGATTAGGCCATCAAAAAATCCTTTTTATTTCGGGAGAATTACAGTCTTCTGGAGTTAATTACGAGAGGTCTCTAGGGTATCAGCGTGCTTTAGAGGAGCATGGAGTTAAGATTGAACCTTCATTTATCATTCAAACAGATGTAACAGTAGAGGAAGGAAGAGCTTTGGCACATCGCTTGGCTTTTAAAAACAATGAGTTTACTGGGATTGTGACAACGGCTGATGCGTTAGCAATAGGACTTATAAGGGGATTTTATGAATGTGGTATTTCAGTTCCGGGGCAGGTATCGATTGTTGGATTTGATGACATAAGTGTTTCTGCTTTTATTATTCCTTCTATTACAACTGTTCATCAGGATTTTGAGTTAAAAGCAAAGCGCGCAGCCATACTATTGACTAAATTAATTCATGGAAGTGACTCCGAAAAAATACAGCAGGATAACCTATTGCCAAAGTTGATTGTGAGAGAGAGTACAGCAGAGCCTTTTTCTAAATAATGCTCGATAAATTTATAAAAAAGCGGGTGTAAAGGATGCAAACAAGTGAGACTATTCATCCTGATAAAACAAAAATAGAAGAAGTAACTTCCTATCGAAACATAGGAAATGTGCTTGATTTTAACAGGGATCATCAACAATTCGTTTTCTTTTGTGAACAGGCTAATATATTACTAAAATTTATCCAACCAGATGTTCTACGAGTTAAGCTTTTTTGGGGGGAGAAGGTTGATACCCACACAACAGCAGCAATTGTTGGAACAGTAACAAACAACTTAGAAATAAACGTGGAAGTGGAAGAGGATCGTATAAAGTTAAGCTCTCCTACTATTCAAGCCGTTATTACAAAACATCCATTTTCCTTACGTGTTTTTGATCAAAAGGGAAATTTATTTTTTGAAGAGCAAACCATCACTTGGGACCAGCGAGGAAGTATTTCGTGTTCTATTCAAAAGGAAACGGAATCACATTTTTACGGATTTGGTGAGAAAACTTCCTTTTTAGATAAGCGTGGGGAGAAATATACGATGTGGAACTCAGATGTATATGATCCCCATGTTCCGGAAATTGAAGCATTGTATCAGTCCATTCCGTTTTTTATTCATTTTTCTTATCAAAAGGAACCTTTTGGCCTGTTTTTGGATAACCCTGGGAAGACTATTTTTGATATGCGTTCCGAGAATGATTCCTTTTCCATTCAAACGATCACGGGTGATTTAGATTTTTATCTGATTCATGGTGCTACTATGAAGGATATCATTTTTCAATATACTGAATTAACGGGCCGGACCCCTCTTCCTCCTAAATGGGCATGTGGATATCATCAATCTCGATACAGCTATATGAATCAAGAAGAAGTGCTAGAGCTAGCAAGGACCTTCCGTGCAAAAAAAATCCCTTGTGATGTAATCCACTTAGATATTCATTATATGGATGAGTATCGAGTCTTTACATGGGATGGTACGAGATTTCCAAACCCTAAAAAGATGCTGAAAGAACTAAAAGAAATGGGATTTCGTATCGTTCCGATTGTGGACCCAGGGGTAAAAAAGGATCCAAAATACCCTATTTATAGAGAAGGAATTGAGAACGATTATTTCTGTAAATATCTTGAAGGTAAAGTCTTTACTGGTGATGTATGGCCAGGGGAAAGCGCATTTCCTGACTTTACAGATGATAAAGCTGCAAACTGGTGGGGGGAAAATCATAAGTTTTATGTAGATCAGGGGATACATGGGATATGGAATGACATGAATGAACCCGCTGTTTTTAATGAAAGTAAGACGATGGACCTTGATGTCATGCATAAAAATAATGGTGATAAAAAAATGCATGAGGAGCTTCATAATTTATATGGAATGCTGATGTCAAAGGCAACCTTTGAAGGGTTGGAAAAACAATTGAATGGCGAAAGGCCCTTTGTTTTAACAAGAGCTGGTTATGCGGATATTCAACGGTATGCAGCAGTATGGACAGGGGATAATCGCAGCTTTTGGGAGCATATGGCAATGGCCATTCCGATGGTTTTAAACCTTGGATTATCAGGTATCCCCTTTGCAGGGCCTGACATTGGCGGGTTTGCACACCATGCTTCAGGTGAGCTGTTGGCGAGGTGGATGCAAATGGGGGCGTTCTTCCCATTTTGCCGGAATCACAGTGCCATTGATACAGTTCGACAGGAGCCATGGGCATTTGGAGAGGAAATTGAATCCATCTCCCGTCAATATATAGAGATGCGGTACAAATGGATGCCTTATTTCTATTCTTTATTTTATAGTGCATCTCAAACAGGGCTGCCAATAGTACGGCCATTATTATTAGAATATCCGGAGGATCGCAATGTGTATAATCTTTGTGACCAATTCCTTCTAGGTGATCAAGTAATTGTTGCACCAATCTATCGGCCAGATACTCAAGTTAGGTCTGTTTACCTTCCTGAGGGTGGATGGGTTGATTTTTGGACAGGGGAGTTCTATAAAGGTGGGGAACATATACTCAAACATGCTCCATTAGATATTCTGCCGCTCTTTATTAAAGCAGGAGCCATCTTGCCTGAATCTTCTGTAAGGCAACATGCTGGAGAATCTGAACCTTTGACAATGAATGTGTATATAAAAAATCAGTCTGCCCAAAGCTCTTTCCAGCTTTATGAGGATGATGGCCAGACCTATAAATATGAAAATGGTGAGTATAATCTTATTCAATTTAATCTCCAAGAGGAACGGGATGAACTACGTTTTTCCTGTACTTATCAACATAATGGCTACAAGGTAAACCGTGAGTTTATCAATGTGATATTTAAGAATATAAAACAAGCACCAAAGACGATAACCGATTCAATCTCCTGGGTCTATGATGGGAATCATAACGAGCTTAACGTTAGACTATTATCAGAGCCATTGAGCCAAACGTTTCAAGTACAATTTTAATGAAGGAATTGGGGCAATGATCGATTGATTGATTGCCCCAACGTAATGTAAAGGAGGCGTGATCCATGAAAAAAGTGCTCGTTATAGGTGGAACTACATTTGATTCAATCGTTTATTTAGATAAATTACCAAGCCCAGAACCACAGACCATTCACTATGCTCCTTTTAATGAAACAATAGGTTCTACTGGTGCGGGGAAAGCGTTAAATCTTACAAAGCTAGGTGTGGAGAACACCCTACATTCCATTATCGGAAAAGATATTTTTGGTGAAAAAATAGTAAAGAATCTGGAAGATGCAGGTGTTACGTTTATTTATGATATAGATCCAAACGGAACAGAACGGCATATCAATTTAATGGATGAGAATGGCGGAAGAATCTCCATTTTTATTACCCAATCATCATCTGAATTAGAACTAAATATGGATAAGATCGAGAAAGAGATAAAAGAGTGTGATCTGATTGTCTTAAATATAATCGGTTATACAAAGCAGCTAATTCCACTTATAAAAAAATATAAGAAGCCTGTGTGGACCGATCTTCATGATTATAATGTAGGTAATCCATACCACGAAGACTTTATAGAAATGGCAGATTCCATATTTGTCAGCTCCGACAATATGAAGGATTATCGACCAACCATGGAAAAATGGATTGAACAAGGCAAAGAACTCGTTGTTTGCACACATGGTAAAGAGGGTTCTACCGCTTTAACAAAAGAAGGACAATGGATTGAGACTTCTATTATAAAAGATTACAAGTTTAAAGATGCCAATGGCGCAGGTGACAGCTTTTTCTCTGGATTCTTATCCTACTACTTAAAAGGAAAGCCTATTGATGAATGCCTAAAAGCTGGAACAATCTGTGCAGGACTTTGTATTACTTCGAATGAGCTTGTTTTTGAAGGGTTAAGTGAGGAGTTTTTGAATAGGGAGTTTGAGAAGTATTATATGTAAGGCTTTGAACCTTATAAATCATACTTTCAGAAGGATTATCTATTATGATTGTAGGAGCAAGGTCAGGAAAGATATTTTTGGTTCTTACTAGAATTGGAATGGATTTGCCCTTTTGTAAAAAAAGTAAAAGGGCCTATAATTTATCAATAGAAAAAAATCAATTCAATAAGATTTTTTAATATAACCCTTCTAATTTTTTGAAGGGATTTTTTGTATATAATTTCTTTAAATTGCAGAGAATTCTTTCGAAAATCAACAAGCTTCTACAAGCTTTTTGGATTCATGCTATTAATCAAACGTTTGATTAAATTCTCTTTAGGATTAGGAAAATTAACACTTTTTAATAAAAAGCTAAAAAAATATTGTCGAGCTTTAGAATTTGGTAAATTGAGAATGAAGTTTGGATTACCAGCAAGGACTTATGTTAGTATTTGAATTCAATTCACACAATTTCCCACAATTCTTTAATTTTTTTACCATAATGACTAGATAAAATGGAGGTGAAGAGGGGGGGATTGCACTGAGTAGAAAGTTTATAATGGCTGCTTCAGGTTTAATAGCCATGTCAATCATATTTGCAGGATGTTCTAGTAACGAAAATTCCGTAACGACTAAAACTTCAGTTTCGTCTACGACTCAAGGTATATCTAGTAAGGAAAGCACTTCAACAACAGAAAAGAATGCACAAACTATTACTGATACCAATTTAATCAATTCTGATAAAGAAGATTCAACAGTCCAATTGAATTCTGTTGATATTCAAGATCAACAGCTTAATTCAGATGATATTGACACATTATTAAATGACAACAGTGCAGACATACCGACTAACTCTAGCATTAAATAAAGAATACCAGGGAAAGGAAGATAAAAATGCGAATCATTTTATCAATATTTTTAACATTCTCGATGGTAACTGGTATAACCACCATGGCCTTTGCTGAGGGAAATGACACAACAGGGGCCACAACGACAAATACCCAACTTACACAGGAGCAAAAACAGGCAAGGGAAGCATTTTTAAGTGTTTATTTTGATGATATGAATCAACTCGTAACACTTAGACAACAGACAGATGATGCCGTTAAAGCCAATACTGATCTTGTTAAACAAATAAAAGATAAAGTTAAGGAAAAAACAGGAATGAATTCAGATGTTCTCTCTAAAGTGAAAGATCTTATCAACCAAAGAAAAGCTTTAATCGAGCAGGCAAAACAGTTGCGCCAACAAAGAATTTCTTTAAGAAGCCAGTATAGAGATGCGGTTAAAGCAAAAGATGTAAATCAAATGAAGAGTATTGAACAACAGCTTACAGATTTAAATGGTAAGGTAAGTGATCTTAAGGCTCAAAATGATACCTTAAAATCACAGATTTCACCTTTAAGAGATCAGTTGAAAAGTACGAGAGATGCAAACGAGCAGTTGAAAGGAAATGTGAAAGAAGAGCTTCAGCAAGCCAAGACAATCCGAGAAACAATTAAAACAGAGCAGCAAGAAAAAGCACAGCTATGGAATACCTACAAGGAAAATATTAAGAATAAGGATTATGCGACTGCTGGAACAACCTTTAAACAAATTATCGATAAGAAGGCTGCAATTTTGGGAAATATAAAGCAAATAAGCTCCATTTTAAATCAGGTGCTTTCATCTTTGAACTAAACTGCTATAATTTTAACTACAGTATACGGTGTTAATATCTAAAGGATATTGAATTCGTATACTGTTTTCTGCATTTATCGTGGAAAAGCCATTATTAATGGATGAGGTGCTTTTAATAACATGAGTTACAAAATATTTTTAGTAGAAGATGAGGGAAACTTAAATGATATTTTAAAATCCTATCTTCAAAAGGAAGGTTTTGAGGTAACAGCCTTTCTGAATGGAGAATTGGCAAGAAATTATATAGATCAGAAGCCGGATTTATGGGTGTTGGATATTATGCTCCCAGGTATTAATGGATTTCAGTTGTTAGAGGAAATAAAGGAAAAGGATAAAGATGTTCCTGTTATTTTTATATCTGCAAGAGATAAGGATATTGATAGGCTTATAGGACTTGAAATGGGAAGTGACGACTATATTTCAAAGCCCTTTATGCCTAGAGAACTTGTGATTAGAGTGCAAAGGTTATTAAAAAGGGTTTACAACAATGGTAAGAGTATTGATGTTATCAATATCAATGGATATACCGTTGAAGTGGAGAAACGGCTGGTTTGGTGTACCGGTGATGAGATTCCTTTAACATCCAAGGAATTTGATTTATTAGTTCTTCTAATCCATAAAAAAGGTGGCGCAGTTACAAGAGAGCAAATACTTTATGGGCTATGGGGTGACGACTATTTTGGGAGTGATAGAGTAGTAGATGATCTGGTTAGAAGACTAAGGAAGAAAATGCCTGATTTAAAAGTGGAAACAATATATGGGCATGGCTATAGATTATCCGTATAGAAAGGATATTGTATGAGGAAATTAAAAGACTGGCCACTTGCAATACAAATGTGGACGATTTTCACATTTGTCATTGTCATTATTTTTGCTTTGTTATCACTATATTTTTCATTTACTATACGAAGCTTTTTTACCGATGAAACATATAATACGATTGAAACGGCTCAGAAAAATGCAATAGAAAAAGCTACTGGTGTATCTCTAGGGAATGTTAGTAGTAATGATATTCGAGAAGTTAAGCATATAAGATTAAACTATTTTAATGAAAATGCAAACATGATAAAAATTGAACGGTTTATTTCAAATGAGACAGCAGCAAAGCTTTTTTTGAAAAAAATTACTAGACAAGCAGAAAATCAATCTGCAGTTACAGGAAGGTATATTCAAAGAGCAAATTCAGCTAGAATCCTGTATGTTATTAGAGTAAATGGTAATAATGGGAATTTTATTGTTTCCTATATGTGGGATACATACAGGAATTCGTTAGAGAAGAACTTAATGAAAAAGCTTTTTCCGGTTATGATAATTGCACTGGTTATTAGCCTGATTGCAGCAAAATATTTGGCACAGCGGCTTGTTATTCCATTAAGGGAGCTTGCAAAAAGGGTAAATAAGATTGGGAAAAAACAATGGCAGGAAAGTATTCATATAGATAGAAAAGATGAAATTGGGGAACTTTCAAAATCTATTGAGGAAATGCGGAATGAGCTTGTCAATCAGGATGAATATGAACAGACAATGCTCCAGCAGACTTCTCATGATTTAAAGACCCCACTAATGGTTATTAGAAGCTATGTTAAGGCTATAGAGGATGGAATTTATCCAAAGGGAGACCTGGATAGTACAATAAAGGTTATTGATTCTGAAGCAGAGAAAATGCAAAAGAGAATTAAAAATTTAATTTACTTAACTAAGATTAAATATATGTCCAAACACCAGAGTGAATTTAAAAAGGTTTATCTAAAAGATATTGTAGAACAAACGGTGGAGCATTTCTTCTATAATGAAAGAAATATTAAATTTGAACTGAATCTTCAAGATATAGAAGTAATCGGGGATGAAGAGCAATGGACAGTTGTGTTTGAAAATATCATTGATAACGAATTAAGATATGCAAACACGCTTATCCAAATAAAAATGTTTGAAGATAGTGAACACCAGTATATATCATTATATAATGATGGTGAAAAAATTCCAGATGATAAACTGAAGAAAATATTTGGTGTGTACAATAAGGAAAATGGAGGCAACTTCGGATTAGGGCTAGATATTGTCAATCGGATTGTCACCATGTATGCTGGCAGTATTATAGCTCAAAATGAAGAAATAGGTGTATCTTTTATCATTACATTAAAGAGATAATTTGTTTGCCACCTGGGGACTTGCGGTTTCTGGGTGTTTTTTTGGTTCCATACACTTAGGGCAAACCTTCAATATATGGTATGATTTAATGGAAACGCTTTAGCTGACTTCTTAGATAGGTGGTAACTATGAAGGAATTACTTAAATCAAGCAACTGGATTGCGGGTTTACAATGGCTCTTTTTTATTTTTGCTAATATTGTCGTGATACCGATTACGGTTGGGGCGGCATTTGAGCTTACACCAGGTAAAATTGTAAGTTTGCTTCAGCTTTCGTTTATTGTGACTGGTCTTGCTTGTATGGCACAGGCGTTTTTGGGTCATAAGCGCGCAATCATGGAAGGACAATCAGGACTTTGGTGGGGAGTTATTTTGACTTTATGCTATTCCGCTGGTTCAGAGGGGATGTCGTTATCAACCATGGGGGGGAGTTTAACGGTCGGGATTATAATTTCTGCCATTTTAACGATTCTAATTGGTATTACCGGCTTAGGACCCCATCTTGCCAAGTTATTTAATCCAGCTGTGATGGGTGTTTTTATGTTCTTACTTGGAACTAAATTAATTACGATCTTCTTGAAGGGAATGCTTGGCATTCCATTTGGACAAGCAAAAGAAGTACATATTGATTTATCCATTTCTTTATTTTCAATGATAATAGCTATTTTGGTTATTACGATTAGTATTAAAGCTCCACCAAGTATAAGACGCTACGGGTTGCTCATTGGAATCATTGTTGGCTGGATTTTTTACACCTTGATTTTTAAAACGAAGGGGCCAGTCAGTCCTGCTACTTCCATTCATTTTGAATTATTTCCATTGGGGAAACCTGCATGGGATATAGGAATTATTATTACAGCCGTTTTTACTGGCTTATTAAATACAGCAAATACATTCGGAGCCCTGAAAGGAACAGATCCTTTATATAAGGCTGAAACAACCCATTCACAGTACAAATCATCCTTTATCATCACAGGAATTGTAAATGGAATTGCTGGTGTGCTTGGTCTTGTTCCTTATGCTCCATATGTTTCGTCTATTGGCTTTTTAAGTCAGACCGGAATTATGAAAAGAACCCCATTTATTCTTGGGGGTTTGATGTTTTTCGTTATGGGGATTATCCCTTCTATTGGACACCTTTTTTCAAAGCTGCCACTTAGCATTGGAAGCGCGGTCCTATTTGTGGCCTATTTACAGCTTCTAAATTCATCATGGAAGTTTTTCCAAATGGTTCAGTTTCATACACAGAATATATACAGGTCTGCTATTCCGCTTTTTGTAGGGATTGTGGTGATGTCATTACCGACCTCCTATTTTGTGACACTCCCTGCAGGTATACGCCCGTTGTTAAGTAGCGGGTTGCTAGTAGGAATTTTTCTGGCACTTTTATTAGAGAATTTATTTAAATGGGATAGTTTATAAGAATCAAATGTATATTAATATAGTTTTAATGTTTAAATTGTGATAAAAAAGTGAAATGTTTATTGGAATATTCACAAAATAAACTTTATTGGAAGCGTGTGATATAATAGTTTTAAAAAACAATAGTTAGGAGCATTTGCAATGTCTATGTTAAAAGATGTCTTTATGAGCCTATCACAAAATCAACTTCTAAACAGCGCTGCTAAAAAGTATGGCCTCAGAATGGGAGCACAAAGTGTTGTTGCAGGAACAAATTTAGAAGAAGCAATTAAAAGCATCAAAGAGTTAAATAGTCATGGTATTGCTTGTACAGTTGATAACCTAGGTGAATTTGTTTTTAAGAAAGAAGAAGCTGAAGAAGCGAAGGAAAAGATTCTTAAAGTCGTTGAAGCGATTCATGAGAATAAAGTAGATGCTCATATTTCTTTAAAACCAACTCAATTGGGATTAGATATTGATTTTGATCTTGCTTTAAACAATGTCAAAGAAATTGTGGATAAAGCAAATAGCTACGATATTTTTGTTAACATTGACATGGAAGATTTCAGCCATTTAGAACCTACTTTTAAGCTTTTGGACGAGCTTGCTAAGGATTATGAAAATGTCGGAACGGTTATTCAAGCCTATTTCCATAAAGCACAAGAATATGTTGAAAGATACCAGAATTTCCGCATTCGTATTGTAAAAGGTGCATATAAAGAATCAGAAGAAATTGCATATCTGGATAAAAAGGATATTGATAATAACTATATTAAGATTACTGAATGGCATCTATTACATGGGAAATTCACTTCCATAGCTACGCATGACCATCGAATCATTAATCATCTAAAGGATTTTGTGAAAAGGAACAATATTCCTAAAGATAAATTTGATTTTCAAATGCTTTTTGGTTTCAGAAGAGAGCTTCAATTAAAGCTTGCTAGTGAAGGCTACAACTTTACAACATATGTTCCTTTTGGAAATGACTGGTATGGCTACTTTATGAGACGCCTTGCTGAAAGACCGCAAAACGTAAATCTTGTTGCAAAACAGGTATTTAACAAAAAAACCAATACATTCCTTGGAATTGCAGCAGGAGCATTCTTATTAGGAAGAGCATCTAAGAAAAATAAACGTAAATAATTAGCTTGATCAACCTCCTTTTTTAAATAAAGGGAGGTTTTTTCTTTATATGTAGTAGGATTATAGACTGAATAAGAAAATTGTCTTCAGCAAACGGGCCAAATTGTTGAGGACGTAGTTTAGCATTAATAGCCATAAATTGGGGAAGTTATTTACCTAATTTAGGATTTATACTATTGTAAAGGTGCAATCACCTTCATTTTATAAAATGGAGGACAAGTCCCTCAATTATGTTGAAACGTCAAGGAATATAGGAGGTGTTTGTTTTGGAGCTAAGGCAATTATTGTATTTTGTCGAAGTGGCCAAGTATAAAAGTATTACGAAGGCTGCAGAACAAATGCATATTTCCCAGCCAGCCCTAAGCAAGTCTATTATGTCTTTAGAGGATGAGTTGGGAACAACTTTAATCATTCGTAACAATAAAGCCATCTATTTAACTGATGCTGGTGAAGTGGTATTAAATTATGCCCAGAAAATGACAAATCTATTGGATGAGATGAATTTGACGTTAAGTGATTTGACCAATCTCACCATGGGGCAGATCAATATTGGACTTCCGCCATTTATTGGAAGTCTATTTTTCCCAAGGATTATGAAGAAATTTCACCAAGCATATCCCAATATCAAGTTTGATATTACTGAGTATGGCGGTGCCAGGGTAGTGAAAAGTGTGGAAGAGGGAGAATTTGAACTCGGTGTTGCCGTGCTACCATTAGATAAGAAGGTCTTTAATGTCTATCCGATTGTGAAGGAAGAAATGAAGCTGGTTGTCCACAAAAACCATCCACTGGCATCCCATAAAGAAGTGAATATAAAGGATTTAGAGAATGAAGAATTTATCTTTTATCATGAGGAATTTGCCTTAAATCAAATTCTTCGCAATCACTTCTTTATTACAGCTGGTTTCGAGCCCAAAATCCTGTTTAAAAGCACCCAATGGGACTTGATGTCCGAGATGGTCGCCGCTAACTTGGGTTTGACGATTTTGCCGCAGTCAATCTGTAACCGGCTGTTTGCCAAAGAAATTGAAATCATCAGCATTCAACCGACTATTATGTGGCGATTGGCTGTTATAACCAAAAAGGGACGCTATATTTCCAATGCTGGGAGAATGTTTATTGATTTTATTTTGAAAGACCAATTATAACTTTAAGTTATGAAAAGTATTAAAAATATGTATTTTACGAATAACAAAAAACGAAGTAATATGACTCTTAGTTGATTCGAAGTTACTAATTTAAAAAGAAGGCTTAATTATGATTAAACTAGGAATCATTATTTTACAAGTATGTTTTTTACATGTCTTTCTCTTTTTAGGAACGGCACTGAAACAAATGATCCCTCTGCCAATCCCTGCTTCTATGTTTGGATTATTTCTATTGTTTCTGGCTCTTTATTGCAAATTGATCAAACTGAAATGGGTAGAGCTAGGTGCTAAATGGCTAATGGCAGAGTTGCTGCTGTTCTTTATCCCTTCAGCAGTAGGAATTGTTAATTATCAGCAAATCTTTAGTATCCAGGGAGTGAAAATTGTCCTGCTGATTGCAATCAGTACAATCATTGTAATGGGGATGACCGCCCTAACTGCAGAAAAAATATCTGCCAGGAAAAGAAGTGAACAGCATTGATGATGGTAATGTTCACATTCATAACGTATGTAATCTATTTATTTTCAAAAAAGATTTATACAAAAATAACAGTTCCTTTTTTACATCCATTATTGGTAGCTCCCATTTTATTAATTGTGTTGATTTCTATCACACATGTGTCTGCTAATCAGTATTTACAGGATTCAAAATGGTTGTCACATATGCTTGGACCTGCTACGGTTGCTTTTGCCGTACCCATTTATAAGAATCTGCCTATTATAAAAAAAAATATTGGGACTATCTTAACCAGTATTACAATTGGTTCACTGGTGGCGATTTTTTCAACATTTTTGTTATCAAAATTATTTCATTTGAAATATGACTTCATTGTTTCCATTCTTCCAAGGTCGATTACCACCCCCATTGCAATAGAGGTTTCAAAGGAAATAGGTGGTCTGCCGACATTGACGACTGTTTTTGTGATTATAACGGGTATTATGGGGGGAGTTGTTGGGCCTAGTGTCCTAAAATGGCTATCCATTAAAACACCGATTGCTAAAGGACTGGCCTTAGGAATGGGGGCGCACGGTGCCGGTACCAATAAAGCAATGGAATATGGAAAACAAGAAGAAGTGTTTTCCTCATTAGCGATGATTTTTGCTGCCTTGATCACATTGGTTTGGGGTGCACTGTTAATTCCGTTTATATAGCTGGTGCCCCCTACTGATAATAGGGTGAAATATCGACTTTTTTTATAGTAAGATCTTTAGCAATCAGACGTTTTTGTGGAAGATCATAAGCCTAATTCTTCACTAAAAATACGGAGGGATTAGGCTTTTTTATTTTTCAAAATCATTAAATCTTAAGAATTAAAAAATGCCAACTTTTTGAAATTGCCTTCTGAATGGCTTTTTGAGTAAACTTTTTTCATTTTCCTGTTAAAATAGTAATGACAAGTAGAATTTAGCTATCTGATTGTTTTTAGGAGGAGAAAGTTTTGGGATTTTCATCTTCTGTCACGAGAGAAAAGGTTGGCTATCATTGGTATGTAGTAGCCACTGTTTGTATTGGAGCTTTTATGGCAGCACTGGACGCAAGCATTATTAATATTGCGCTCCCTAACTTGGAGCAGCAATTCCATACCCGGATGAGTGAAATTGAATGGGTGAGCTTGTCTTATTTATTATCGCTCGCTTCCCTTATTTTAATTTTTGGTAGAATTGCGGATATGATTGGACGCCGTTGGCTCTATATTATTGGCTTTTCGATTTTCTCCATTAGCTCCTTATTTTGTGGACTTGCACCAAGTCTTTCACAATTAATTATTTTTCGTGTATTTCAAGGCATTGGGGCTGCTCTTTTGCAAGCAAATAGTGTATCAATCATCACCTTTGCTACACCGAAGAAGGATCTTGGTAAAGCAATTGGCTTCCAAGCCAGTGCCCAAGGAATTGGTTTAAGCCTTGGTCCTGTTGTGGGTGGAGCCTTACTTTCCTTCGTAAGTTGGAAGTGGCTTTTTTACATTAACCTTCCAGTTGGTATTCTGGGAACAGTTCTAGGGATTTTATTTTTACCAAAAGACTCTATTAAGGGGTCAAGAAAACAATTTGATTATGTTGGGGCCGTTTTTCTAATTCCATCTTTAATTACCATTATTTATATATTAAACATGGGACTTAAACAAGGATGGGCCTCTCCGATTATGATTGGTTGCTATGTTGTAGCAATTATCACCTCTGTTTTATTTTATAGGCGTGAAAGAAAATGCGCGGAACCTTTAGTGAACTTAGCTCTTTTTAAAAATTCTCATTTTACCATGGGAAATATAACAGGAATTATGTCCTTCATTGTGATGTATGCGGCTTTACTGTTAACACCCTATTACTTGGATCAAGTCAAGCACTTGCCCATTTTTCAATCAAGTCTTATCATCACCGTTGTTCCGATTGGGATGACCATTTCTACACCGATTTCTGGAATTATGTCTGATCATCGCGGACCAGCTTTTCCTTCTCTTTTAGGAATTGCTTTGTCTACTGTGGGTGCGTTCCTTTTAGCATTTATTGATGTGACGGGAACATATATTTTAACATGTACCGGACTTTTCTTAATTGGTGCTGGACTTGGAATGTTCACTCCTCCAAATAATAGTAATGTAATGGGTAATGTACCAAAGAATGTATTGGGAATTGCCGGTGGAATTCTAAATATGTCGAGAACATTAGGTATGGGTCTTGGGGTTACCCTTGGCGGATTAACCTATCAATTTTTCTTAACAGTTTACAAACAGACATATGTTGAGTTTACGTTACTCACATTTAGAACTTCCTATCTTGTTATTGCCGTATTTTCTCTGTTAACACTAATTATTACCTATAAAAATTTTAAGAATGACCTAAAGAAACATAGAAAATACCGTTCTAATGAGATTGGAATGTAAATAGTTATGAAAAGAAAATTGCAAGTATTAGAAGGAAAATCGAATGGTTCCAAAAAGAACGAATCAATCACCGAACAAATGTATGAAGATTTGCTTCATATTAAAACAAGCGGGAATCAAAAGGGATTTAATCAATCCACCCACTATCACCGTTATGAGCCAACACCCTATAGTGCTTTAGACATTCTATTTCAACATTATGAAGTAAAAAGTACTGACCGGATTGTTGATTTTGGTTGTGGAAAAGGGCGGTTAAATTTTTATATACATTACCGATTTCATGCAACAGTGATTGGAATTGAAATGAATAAGATGTTCTATCAAGAGGCGGTTGAAAATCGAAGCCAATATTTGAAGAATATAAAAAGTGGGGAAGATGCTATAAAGTTTTATTGCTGCCTAGCAGAAGAGTATCAAATTGATCCACTTGATAATCGCTTTTATTTTTTTAATCCCTTTTCCCTTCAAATTTTCATTAAGATTATTAAAGGTATTTTACGCTCAGCCGAAAATTCAGCAAGGGAAATCGAACTTGTTTTGTATTATCCTTCAAAAGAATATCTCTTTTTTTTAGAAAACCATTCTTCCTTTCAAAGAAAAATGGAGGTTAAGCTTCCTGGCCTTTATGAGCATAACCCAAATGAACGATTCGTCATTTATCAATTGAAGGAGTGGGCATAATGAGTGGAAATGACCTTTTATTAAAAGCATTTAAACAAACAAAGTACCAATTAAGTGGCCATGGTGTAAGAGATATTCAAACATTAAAAAAAGCATTTGAACATTATCGTGATGAACAAGAGAGCGATATGTATGGTAAAGGGAAGATCATCGAAGAATTTCAAGAAAAAATGGCGAACTATCTTGGTAAGGAATCAGCCGTATTTTTCCCAAGTGGTACGATGGCACAACAGATTGCACTTAGAATTTGGTGTGATAGGAAGGAATTGAAAAAGGTAGCCTACCATCCATTATGCCATTTGGAAATTCATGAACAAGATGGGCTTAAAAAACTGCACCATATTGAACCGATTTTACTAGCAGATAAAGATAGTGTGATTCAATTAGAAGATATTGTGAACATGAAAGAAGAGATTGCTTGTTTATTGCTTGAGCTGCCACAAAGAGAAATTGGCGGGCAATTACCAGATTCCAAAACGCTTGAATCTATTTCCTCCTATTGCCGTGAAAAGGGAATTAAGCTGCATTTGGATGGGGCACGACTATTTGAAATTCTTCCTTTTTATCAAAAATCAGCTGCGGAAATTTGTGCGCTTTTTGATAGTGTGTATGTTTCGTTTTATAAGGGGATAGGTGGAATTGCGGGTGCTATTCTAGCGGGTGAAAAGGACTTTATAGAAGAATCAAAGATTTGGAAAAGACGTCATGGTGGAGATCTCATCAGTCTCTATCCCTATATTGTTAGCGCAGATTATTACTTTAATCAACGAATACATAAAATGGTCCAGTATTTTGAAGAAGCCAAAGAGCTTGCACATCTTTTTAATCAATGTAACATGGTTTCAACAAGACCAATAGAGCCAGTATCAAATATGTTCCATGTCCATTTTAGTCTACCAAAAGAGAAAATGGAGCCAATTTTGGCAGATTTATATCATGAAACAGGTATAGGGCTCACGAGTTATGTAAGGGAAATTGATTCGGACGAATGCTATTACGAGTTAAGTATTGGTGATCAATTTGCAGATGTACCAAAGGAAAAATTAAAACAAGTATTTCAATTGCTGGATGAAAAAATGAGGGAACAACAATAAATTTAGGTGCTTGACTTATCCATTAAAGGGAGTCGAGCACCTAATTTAAATTAAACTGTATGAACATGTTAGACATTTTGTTTTAATGGTTCAGTGCGCGTACCCGCTATTTTACGGAAAAATGGAACAACCCAACGATCTAAGCCGAATTTACCTGCATTGTAGCCTGCAAATAAAATGATAACACCTAAAAGGATATCCATCGGATTGGTAGAAACTGTTCCCGCCATTACATAAGAGAAATTCATGACAAGCCCGAAAAACATAGCAGCAGTTGTTAAGCATCCTAAAATAAGTCCTAAACCAACTAGAAATTCACCTAAAGGAATAATGGTATTAAAAATATGGGCGTTTGGTAATGCAAAGTTTTTTAAGAAGGCTACATATGTGTTGTAAACCATACTGCCATCAGGGCCCTTTACAGGATTAGCGATAGCTCCTTTTAAAAATCCAGAAGCATCAAAACCACCAGTTAGCTTGTGTAGTCCAGCTTCCAACCAAGTATAACCCAAATAGAGACGTAAAACTGTTAAAATTCCGGCGGCAATTGTGTTTTCCCTTAACCATTTTACTAACATCTTTCATCTCTCCTTAGTGAATAAGTTTTAAATAGTTATTACACTGTAAATATAACAAATTCAACGAAAAAAAAGTGTGTCCGGTTCACTGTTTCACCATTTCGTAAAAAGAATATGAACATTTTTACAAATTTTTCTTTTAATGTGGAAAATTTTAGAGTGTTGTATTACGAAATGCAAGAAGGAAAGAGGTTGAAGAGCGAAGAATAAACCTTTATGAATAAGGGGTTTGGGAGGGGATTGAAATGAGGATTTTGCAAAAAGAATTTTATATTCATCCATTACATTATATAATCAGGTCTGCAAAGGAAGATGATGCAAAAAACTTGTCTGAAGTTAGATTGCAAATAGATGGTGAGACAGAAAATTTGGATAGAGAAAAAGGCGAAGCCTATATTGATGGATCTGGATTTAAAAGGATCATTAAAGATGATACAGAAAGCCCTAATAACCTATTTCTGATTGCAGAAGTAAATGGGAGAATTGTAGGGTTTTCAAGGTGTGAAGGAAGCAAACTAAAAAGAAGCTCACATAAGGTAGAATTTGGAGTATGTGTATTAAAAGATTACTGGGGATATGGGATAGGAAAAAATCTTTTAAATGAATCTATTCTTTGGGCAGATATAAATGAAGTGAAAAAAATAACATTGAATGTTCTCGAAACGAATAAAAAAGCTATCAGGCTTTATAAAGGTTTTGATTTTGAAGTGGAAGGAATTTTAAAGAAAGATAAAAAACTATCCGATGGAGATTACTATAATACCATACTAATGGCAAGGTTTAAGGATTAAGATGAGTGACAATTTACAAATAAATGGTTATAATAATGGTAATGAATAAAGGAGGCATCAAAAGTAGCACAATGTATATCCGATAATTTTTTCGCTGCTCAATTGAAAAGCAAAAAAATGACTTTGTTATTTAGCAAAGATCGGGATACCTGTGTCTATTTTTAAAGATGTCTATTCGGCAAGATGTATACAAGTTTTGGGTAGAAACTGCTCATAGGGCGGATTCTATTCTTTTCGAGTACCTTCATTTTTAGACACGGGTTAATAAACCTGTGTCTTTTCTTTATGCAAAGGGAAAAGTGGAGTGATTTCATGTTTTTATTAAAAGTAGATCATGTAGCAATGAGTATAAACGGTGTAACTTTATTTGAAAAAGCATCTTTGGAGGTTAAGGAACGGGACCGAGTAGCGTTAATTGGTGAAAATGGTGTAGGGAAAACTACGTTCTTAAAAGGAATCTTTGGAAAATCCCCTTTAACACAAGGTACAGTTGAGTGGAATATTCAACCAGATGAAATCGGGATGATGATGCAGGATTCCGAATTAGATATAGAATTAAGTACCAGGGAATGGATTGAAGCAGGAGATGAAGTGAAAAGAAAGCTAAAAAAGGATTTGCATACCTTTTCATTGCTACTTGCTAATGGTGAAGAAAATGAAGGAAACTTTAGTCTGTATGAAGAAGCCCTGCAAAAATATCTGGATATGAATGGATATGAATGGGAGGTTGAGGTATCACGAATACTGAGCCAGTTTGGGATTCATGAGGATATTTGGGAAGTTCCATTTTCGAGCTTAAGTGGTGGGCAAAAAACTCGTGTAAAATTAGCAAAGGCCATGATCCATTCCCCTAAATTGCTTATTCTTGATGAACCAACAAATCACTTGGATATTGAAACGGTGGAATGGCTTCAACAATGGTTAAGCCGATATAAAGGAAGTGTTCTGTTTACCTCACATGAACGTGAATTCATTGACCAGGTTGCAACCGTTACTTATGAAATAACGGAAAACGGAACAAAAAAATATCTTGGAGGCTACAGTCAATATAAAGCTCAAAAGGATCATGAAATCAAAACCATTCAATCTTTATATGAAAAGCAGGAGCAAGAGAGAAAAAAATTAATTGAAACCATTCAAACGTATAAAAATTGGTATCAACAAGCAAATGCTTCAGCAAGCGTGAGAAACCCCTATGCCCAAAAACAGGCAGCAAAGCAAGCTTCAAAATATAAAGCAAAGGAAAAGGCATTAGAGCGTTTGGAGGAATCAAGAGTGGAGAAGCCTGCGGAATCTAAGGGCATTCATGCCGATTTTGAAGCAAAGGATTTTTCCGGAAGAAGAATGATTGAAATGAGGGGAATTCATTTTTTCTATGGAGAGCATAATGTCCTGCAGGATATACATCTCCAGATTAGTCGTGGAGATCGAATTGCCGTTATAGGGAAAAATGGAAGTGGAAAAACGACATTATTAAAGCTTATGACAGGTCAATTAGATCCAACTGTTGGGGAAGTTTCTTGGAACCCGCAGCTCAAAATCGGCTACTTTTTTCAGGAGCTTGAAAATCTAAATGAGGAAAATACGGTGTTAGAGGAGTTATTATCTTTACCTAATCTAACCCAATCAGAAGCCAGAACCATTTTGGCCTGTTTCTTATTTCGAAAAGAAGAGGTATTTAAAAAAGTAAAGCAACTGAGCATGGGAGAAAAATGTCGTGTTGCTTTTGTGAAACTTTATTTTTCAGATGCCAACTTGTTACTATTAGATGAACCGACTAATTATTTAGATATTTTAACCCGTGAAAGGATAGAAGAGGCTCTCGTTTCCTATCCTGGCTCGATAGTTATTGTCTCGCATGATCCGTATTTATTAAGAAAAGTCTCCAATAAGGTGGTGGTAATTGAGGGTGGAAATGCTCTTCATTATGTAGGTACCTATAAGGAATGGGAGGAGCATTCCATTATTTCACCTCATCAACAGGAATTACTAAACAAACAAAAATTATTGGAACTTGAACTTTTTGACCTATTAAATAAGGAAATTGATCAAGAAGATAAAAGTCATTTCAATAAGATAAAGAAAATAAAGCAACAGATTGATGAGTTAAAACAACATATTAAACAATAAAATAAGTTTTTGTTAAATAAGAACAAATTGATTTTAGAGAAATGAACATAATGTAACATACAGATATTTAATATTCCTGTTATATTCTTACACATAAAACTTGTTATTTAAATTGATATTCCGTTAATTGGAGAGGAAATCGGGAGAAAAGTTTAACAGTGATTAAAATAAAAAAATAATAAATCTTTTTGTTAATTAGTGAAAACTTTGTTACTTTTATATTGACACACGTAATAAAAAGTAACATAATTGAACATGTTAGAACATAAATTAACAAAGAGACGGGAAGGATGTACAATTATGTTACCTCTTGAACGCCAAAAGTGGATTGAAAATAAAGTTCTGACAATTGGAAAAGTAGATATTGAAGAATTATCGGAGACCTTACAAGTTTCAGCCATGACAATCAGACGTGATTTGTCCGAGCTTGAAAAAGAAGGGAAAGCCATTCGAACTCATGGAGGAGCAATTTCTCCTTCATTTCTTATCCAAGAGACACCTTATTCTTCAAAGGAATCACAAAATATATCTGAGAAAAAGGCAATTGCGCGAAAGGCAGTTACCCTAATCCCAGAACATTCAACCATTATATTAGATTCTGGAACAACTACATTGGAGGTTGCTAAGCTTTTAGTAGATCGCGATGATATCACGATTATTACAAATGATATTAAAATTGCGGTTGAACTATTAGAAAGTAAGGTAAAGGTAATTGTAACAGGTGGTGAATTGCAAAGGGGTGTTGGAGGCCTTTATGGTCCCCTTACACAAGGAGTATTAAAAAATATCCATGTGGATATCTTTTTCCTTGGAGCTCATGCTATTAGCCTTAAAGAAGGAATTACATCTCCGACCTTTGAGAAATCATTAATAAAAAAACTGATGATTGAAGCTGCAGAATCGACATGGTTACTTGCAGATTCCCAAAAATTTAAAAAGAAGGCATTTTCATTAGTCTGCGAAATCTCTAGTTTAGAAGGAATTATTACAGATTCTGGGCTGGAAATAGAGAAAAGAAGAAAATACGAGGAACAGGTTCCCCTTCTTATTGCTGGAGGTGAAGAAGATGAGGGTAGGAGTAATAGCCGATGATCTTACTGGTGCAAATGCAACAGGAGTTGGTCTTGCAAAGAAAGGCTTTACAACAGCCACCATCATTCGGGATACACCCATTCGGTTATTAGATCACTATAATGCGATTTGTATTGATACCGATAGTCGTTATACCGAGAAGAGTATTGCTTCAAATCGTGTTAAGGAAGCAGTTGAATTATTAAAACAATGGGACGCTAAAATATTTTGCAAACGAATTGATAGTACCATAAGAGGCAATATTGGAATTGAAATTGATAGTCTTCTTCATGAGCTAGGTGAAAGTTCTATAGGGATTGTTGTCCCATCCTATCCTAGTTCAGGAAGAATAACAGTTGGTGGATATTTATTAGTAGAAGGAACACCAGTGCAAGAAACAGATGCAGGAAGGGATCCGGTAACGCCAATTGAAAAGTCCTTTGTAGCCTCAATTATTGAAAACCAAAGTCGACATCCTGTCACAAACATATCTTTAGATATTGTTTTGTCAGGTAAAAAAGAAATTGCAAGTTCCATGCTAGCTAAAATAGATGCAGGATATCGGATTATCGTTGTCGATGCTTTAAATGAAGAACAAATCGAGGCGATTGCTCAAGCCATGGTTTACATCCAAGATAAAATGATGATTCCGGTTGACCCGGGGCCATTGACTTCGGCCTATGCAAAAGCAAGTCTGCAAAAAGTTTCAGCAGAACAAAGATTGCTTGTGACTGTCGGAAGTGTTACCTCACAAACTGGCCTACAATTAGAATATTTAATAGGTAAAACAAAAGCGAATCCAGTTTACGTGGATCCTAAAAAGCTTGCAACTTATGGGGGAAGCTGGCAGCAAGAAGTAGATCGGGCAATTAAGTTAGGACTTGAATCCCTGACTAATGAAACGATTCTAATAGTAACAACCTATCATCCTGGAAACAAATTATTGGATTTAAAGACACTCTCTAAAGAAGAAAATAAAACTGAGGATGCTTTAGCGAAAAGGATAACTGACGGGCTAGCTGCCATTACTAGGAAGATTATAGAAAAAACAAAATATAAGATTTCAGGGTGTTTTACTAGTGGCGGAGATGTAACAGCCTCATTTGTTTCGGTTACCTATTCAAGTGGCATTGAGCTTGAAGATGAGGTCATTCCATTAGCAGCCTATGGACGATTAATCGGAGGACATCTTGATCAACTCCCTATCGTGACAAAGGGTGGCATGATAGGAGACGCAAAAGCGATTTATAAGAGTGTGAGATTTTTACAAATGAAAAGTCAAAGTTGAAAGAAGGAAATAAAAATGAAACAAATTATTGCAATTCCAATGGGTGATCCAGCAGGTGTGGGCCCGGAAATTACCGTAAGGGCATTAAATAAGGCGGAAATTTATGATATGTGTGCTCCCCTTGTTATTGGCCATACAGAAGTATTGAAAAATGCGATGAAAGTAACCAATACAGAACTTGCTATAAATGAAATAACTGATCCATCAGAAGGAATATATGAATTTGGAACGATTGATGTGATTTCATTAAATAATTTGGATATGAATTCTTTACAAATGGGTGTTGTTCAAGCGCAGTGTGGACAAGCTGCCTATCAATATATTGAAAAAGCAGTTGCTTTGGCAATGGAAGGCAAGGTAGCTTCTTTAGCCACGACCCCAATTAATAAAGAGTCTCTTAAGGCTGCAAAGGTACCATTTATTGGACACACTGAAATCCTAGCAGAACTAACAAAATCAGATGATCCACTTACCATGTTTGAAGTAAGGAATATGCGTGTTTTCTTCTTAACAAGACATTTATCCTTGAAAGATGCATGTGCAGCAATTACAAAGGAGCGAGTTTATGATTATTTAATCCGTTGTGATGAGGCACTGAAAAAACTTGGTGTAGAAGATCGTAAAATTGCTGTAGCAGGATTAAATCCGCATAGTGGAGAAAACGGCCTTTTCGGAAGAGAAGAAGTCGACGAAATCGCACCAGGTATCCAAATGGCAGTTGAAAAAGGTATGGATGCTGTTGGTCCTGTACCTGCTGATTCTGTTTTCTACCATGCGTTAAATGGCAGATATTCTGCAGTATTGTCCCTTTACCATGACCAAGGTCATATTGCAACGAAAATGACAGACTTTGAAAGAACAATTTCTGTTACAAATGGACTTCCATTTTTACGGACATCTGTAGATCATGGAACAGCATTTGATATTGCAGGTAAAGGAATTGCAAGTAGTGTAAGTATGGAAGAATGCATTAAACTTGCTGCAAAATATACGAAACATTTTCAAACGGTCTAAGAAATCAGACAATCAAGGGCGTGTTAAACACCCATGATTGTCTAAGAAAAGCTCAATTTGAAAGCGATTGCATTCTAAATTTGGTTTCATGCACTACTAATATATTTTAAATTGGTTTGGGGGAGAAGAATGTGAGTAACTCAAAATGGCTTAAAATTATCCCAGTAGCGTTTGTCATGTACATGTTAGCGTACATTGACAGGATTAACGTAGGAATTCTGATGCCGTTTATTCAAAAGGATTTGCACACTAGTGCATCAGCAGCTGGTGATATTGCCGGTATTTTCTTTGTTGGTTATGTGATTTTTCAAATTCCTGGCGGTATCCTTGCATCCAAATGGTCTGCAAAAAAAATTGTATTTATTCTTATGATTCTTTGGGGAATTACATCTACAGCATGTGGTTTTGTTCAAACTGAAGGGCAATTAAAATTTATGCGTTTCTTACTCGGTGTAGCAGAAGGCGGAGTTTGGCCAGCAGTTCTGGTATTATTAGCTAACTGGTTTACGATTAAAGAACGTGCTCGTGCAAATGCTTTCTGGATGGCTTGTTTACCAGTTTCAGCGATGGTTATGGCTCCATTATCAGGCCTTTTACTTGGTTACTTTGATTGGAAAACGATTTTTATCATTCAAGGTATTCCACCAATTATCTGGGCTTTTGTTTGGTATTTCCTTGTCATTGACCAGCCAAAAGATGCAAAATGGTTAGCAAAAGATGACAAAGATTCACTTATCAAAGAATTAGAAAATGAGAAAAAGAGTTCAGTTAAATCTGAAGGCTTCTCAGCTGCATTTAAGAACAAAACAGTTTGGGGCTTAGTATTTATGTATTTCTGCTGGATGACAGGTTTTTACGGATATACATTATGGGTACCAAGTGTTGTAGGAACCTTTACAAAAAGCCCTGCTACCCTAGGCTGGTTAACTGCCATTCCGTTTACCTGTGCCTTAATAGGTATGGTTATTAACTCTATGTGGTCTGATAAGCGTTTAAATCGTGTTCAACACGTTGCGGTTCCACTTGTGATTGCCGCTATTACAATGGTTGCTGGTCAATTTGTACAATCACCTGTGCTTCAAATGATTCTATTATCTATTACTGCAATTGGTGTTTATGCTCCGTATGGTCCATTATGGGCAGTTCCGACTGCTATTATTCCAGCTACCGTGGTTGGGGCAGCACTTGGTTTACAAAATGCTCTTGGTAACCTTGGAGGATACCTTGGTCCTAAATTCGTTGGTGTGTTAAAGGATTCTACTGGAAGCTACCATGCGGGATTCTTATTCTTAGCTGGTGCGCTTGTTGTAGGTGCCATTGCGATTACCATTTTAGGTAAGAACATGACAGATAAGGTAGAGGCTAACGACAAAAAATCAGCATAATAGTATGGTAAACAAACTCACCGTTTTTCTTTTTATACGTGTGAGTTTGTTTTCTTCTATGTATGAGTTAACATAATGTGAAGGAAATATCGAAGATTGGTGGTATATGAAATGAACATTGTTATTGCACCTGATTCCTTTAAAGGATCCTTAACAAGTGTTGAAGCAGCAAATGCAATGTGCTATGGAATAAAAAAGGTTTTTCCTGAAGCAAACTGTTTGAGTATCCCTTTGGCTGATGGCGGGGAAGGTACAATTGATGCAGTGTTAGCTGTTTTTGGCGGAGAAAAGATAGTTAAAAATGTCCATGACCCGCTTGGGAGGCTAATGGATGCTCCATTTGGATGGATTGAAAAAGAAAAAATTGCTGTCATTGAAATGGCTGCAGCTTCTGGTTTACCTATTCTAACGAAGGAAGAGCTTAACCCGTTGTTAGCAACAACCTATGGAACTGGAGAATTAGTCAGATATGCTTTAGATTATAAGCCGGAGCATCTCATTATAGGTATTGGTGGAAGTGCTACGGTTGATGGAGGAACTGGCTTCTTCCAAGCTCTAGGTGTTCGTTTTTATGATAGCGAAGGAAATACGGTGGACGGGAATGGAGCATCCCTGCAAACAATAAAGGAAATTGATGCAAGTAATTTAGACCCAAGGCTACAGGGATTAAAAATAACGGTTATGTCAGATGTCGTGAATCCACTTTTAGGGGAAACTGGAGCCATTTATATTTTTGGTAAACAAAAAGGGGTTAAGGTTGAAGAGTTTCCGCAATATGATAGGTGGATGGCAAATTTTGCAGAAGCAGTAAATAAGTGCGTAGGCAAGGATGAAAGGGATTCGAGTGGAAGTGGTGCAGCTGGCGGTCTAGGATATTCACTTCAATCTTTCCTTACTTTAGATATGAAAAGTGGCTTTTCCTTAATAGCTGAAATGAGTCAATTAGAGGAAAAAATTAAAGAGGCTAGGATTGTATTTACTGGAGAAGGAAAAACAGACGCATCTTCTTTATTTGGTAAAGTGCCAGTAGGAATTGCCAATATTGCTAAGCGATATAATATCCCATGTGTTTCCTTTGCTGGTGCTATTGAAGGTGATTTTTCTAGGTTTGAGGAGGAAGGAATTTCCCTTACTGCTCCAATAGTCGATTCCCCCATACAGTTAGAAGATGCAATGGAAAATGCTGCATTCTTACTTGAAAAGTCTGCCTATCGTGTGATGAAAGCTATGAAAATTGGAAGTGGACTAAGGTAAGATAGAGGGGAAATGGTTTAGATTGCCAAAATCAATCTGCTTTACACCATTGTATTTTGTGCTATAGTTAAATAGGATTTTAATTGAATATGTTTTTTGAATTTCACTAGGGGAGCCATAGGCTGAGACGGGACGTTGTCCTAAACCCTTTGAACCTGAACTGGTTAATACCAGCGGAGGGAAGTTGAAAGATTGAAATTTGTCTATTTTTCCTTTTGACATTATTTTCAACCCGTTCATTCTCCGGATATGAACGGGTTTTTATTTTTTCTATTTTATCACTTAAGGGGTGATTGGATGAAACTAAATGCTGATGAATTAAAAGGGTTGATTTCCAAAGCGGTTGAGCATCGAAAAGATGAATTGATTGCATTATTGACAGATCTTATTGCCTATCCGACGGTAAGTCCCCCTGCTCGAAATACAAATGACGTACAAGATTTTGTAAAAGAGTATTTGATTCATTTAGGATTTGAAACGGATAAATGGGATGTTTATCCGGGGGATCCGAATGTCGTTGGTAGTTTAAAAGGGGAAGACTCTGACCGTTATAAAAGCTTGATTATAAATGGTCATGTAGACGTAGCGGAAGTTGGAGATGAAAAGGAATGGGATGCCTCTCCTTTTAAGGCATATATAAAAGACTCTTATATTTATGGCCGTGGTGTAGCAGATATGAAGGGTGGAATTGCTTCGGCTCTTATGGCTATTACAATTTTAAAAGAGCTAGGAATTCCACTAAAAGGTGATCTTCAATTTCAATCCGTTATTGGTGAAGAAGTCGGAGAGGCTGGGACACTCGCTTGTACCCAGAGGGGTTACTATGCTGACTATGCCGTGGTGGTTGATACAAGTGACTTACATATTCAAGGGCAGGGCGGTGTCATTACTGGATGGATTACCATCCAGAGTAAAGAGACTTACCACGATGGTATTCGGCGTAAGATGATTCATGCTGGTGGCGGTATAAAAGGAGCAAGTGCCATCGAGAAAATGATGAAGATCGTTTCAGGCCTTCAAGAGCTTGAAAGACATTGGGCTGTTACAAAGCAC
This sequence comes from Bacillota bacterium, assembly GCA_030705955.1. Taxonomy (GTDB): domain Bacteria; phylum Bacillota; class Bacilli; order Bacillales; family Cytobacillaceae; genus JAUZPL01. The sequence continues at coordinate 43,011 of JAUZPL010000031.1, forward strand.
TATGAAGGGTTTGCTCCAGGTTCAAACACCATTAATCCAGCTGTAATTGAAGGAGGCAGGCATGCTGCATTTATTGCGGATCGCTGTGCCCTATGGGTGACCGTTCATTTTTATCCAAATGAGGATTATGAAGAAGTGATAAGGGAAATTGAAGAGCATATTGGCTTTGTTGCTGCAGCTGATCCTTGGTTAAAGGAGAATCCACCACAATTTAATTGGGGTGGTAAATCAATGATTGTTGATCGAGGTGAGATTTTCCCATCTTTAGAAATTGATCCTCTTCATCAAGGGGCTCAATGTTTAACTACTGCATTTGAAAAAATGTTAGTGAAAAAACCAACTATTGGCATGTCCTCCACTGTAACAGACGCGGGATGGCTGGGTAGGGCTGGAATTCCAACTGTTATTTTTGGGCCTGGTAAGTTGGAAAACGCCCACGCTGTAAACGAAAAGCTTGAAGTGGGCCAGCTCCTTGATTTTACAAAGGTGTTAGCATTATTTATTGCCGAGTGGTGTAACAAGGGAAAGGAGGAATAGCATCATGAAATTTTCGGAAACTCTGCTCGAAAGGGTGAAGGATATATGGGAGAAAACTCACCAACATCCTTTTGTCGTGGGATTAGGAAGCGGACAGCTGCCAGTAGAATCATTTATTCGTTATATGAAACAGGACTATGTCTTTTTAATCGATTACGCTAAACTATTTGCATTTGGTTCAGTTAAAGCAAGGGATTTGGGAACGATGGCGGCCTTTGCTAAATTACTGCATGAAACCCTTCATGGGGAAATGGAATTGCACCGCCAATACGCCTTGGAATTTGGTATTACCTCTCAACAGCTAGAGGAAACAAAACCAACCCCTATTAACCTAGCTTATACAAGATACATGCTAAGTGTGGCACAAAATGGTTCGTTGGAAGAACTTATCTCAGCATTGCTTCCTTGTATGTGGAGCTATTGGGAGATTGGGAAGCTGCTTTTGAAATACTATCCAAATGCTACTGAACACTCCCGATATGGGGAATGGATAAAAATGTATTCCTCAAATGAATTTGGAGAACTAGCTACTTGGTTAATAAACCTATTGGATCAGTTGACTGTCGGAAAGCCGGATTGGGAATTAAGAGTTTTAGAGGAACATTTCCTCACAACCTCAAAATTTGAATATATGTTTTGGGATATGGTTTATCAGGGAGGTGATTGGCCTGTTTGATTCATCTATATTGGGCATAGAAAATCTTTCTTATGTTTTTCCAGGTGAAGAGAAGGAAAAATCTATTTTTCAACATGTTTCTTTGGATGTAAAACCAGGGGAGTTTGTATCTATTATAGGGTCGAGCGGTTCGGGAAAAAGTACTCTATTTAGGCTTATTGCTGGTTTATTAGAGCCTACTAGCGGCCAAATATGGATTAATGGACAGCTATCTGATAAAAGGTTGGGAAAAGTGGGGTATATGCCGCAAAAGGATTTACTTCTACCGTGGAGAACGGTCATTGATAATGTGTCATTGCCGCTTGAGCTTACAAAGGAAAATAAAAAGCAGAAATTAACTGAAATCAAGGAATGGTTGTCCCGATTTGGTTTATCGGGATATGAGAACGCCTATCCCCACGAATTATCTGGAGGGATGAAGCAGCGAGTGGCTTTCTTAAGAACCATGATGACAGGGAAGGAGCTGCTATTACTAGATGAGCCGTTTGGTGCTCTAGATTCATTGACAAAACGAAACATGCACAGCTGGTTATTGGAGCTTTGGGGTGAATTACAAAAAACGGTTTTATTTATCACGCATGATCTAGAGGAAGCCATTTTGTTAAGTGATCGAATTTATTTGCTTCCAGGGAGAAACAAACCGTTTATTCAGGAAGTAAACGTTGACTTGCCAAGACCAAGAAATTCAGAGCTCATTTATCAATCTGAATTTATTGGAATGAGAAAAGAACTGGAGTGGCTGATTCGTGATGAAAGGTAAAGTAAAAAAGTGGGCTAGTGACTATGGGCTTTTCCTTTTAGTGATCCTTGCTCTTTTAAGCATATGGGAGTGGGTTGTGGAAAAAGGATTCATTCCATCCTTCATACTGCCCTCTCCAACAGCTATTTGGAAGTCGTTAGTTGAAAATGAGCAGATATTATTGCAGGTGCATTTGCCAGCCACACTTGAAGAGGTGTTAATTGGTTTTTTTCTTTCCATTATTGGTGGTGTGTTTTTAGGAGTAGCCATGCACTTTTCAAGGATATTAGAAAAAATTCTTTATCCGTTTCTGGTTATTTCACAAACCATTCCCTTGATTGCCATTTCACCCATTTTTATCATGTGGTTTGGCTATTCCATTTGGAGTAAAATTGCTGTCACTATTTTAACAGCCTTCTTTCCTATTGTTGTTAGTACATATGATGGGCTTAAGGCAGGAGGAAATGAATACCAGGAATTGTTATTGACTATGGGTGCAAATCGCTTTCATATCTTCAAAAAAGTTCAAATTCCAATGGCATTGCCCAATTTCTTATCGGGTTTAAAGATGTCGGTTGTATACTGTGTGGTTGGAGCAACGATTGGTGAATGGCTCGGAGCAAGTGAAGGACTTGGCTATTTTAGCCGAAGGATGTCTGGGAATTTGCAGGCGGATGCAGTCTTTGCAGCGATATTCCTGCTTTCGTTGCTTGGTATTGTGTTATTCCTAATCATTAGTTTACTAGAAAAGCTACTTTTAAAAAACAAACTGAGATGAGACTAAGGAAGGATGATTATTCTATGAAAAAAGGATTTATTGCTATTTTAAGTATGTTCGTACTTTTGCTTGGCGCATGCAGTACAGGAAATACTGTTACTAATGCTGGAGGCAAATCTAGTAAAAAACTTGAAAAAGTAACGTTAATGTTGGACTGGTATCCAAATGCTGTACACTCCTTTCTTTTTGCAGCAAAAGAGAACGGATATTTTAAAAAACAAGGATTAGATGTGGATATTAAAATGCCTGCGGATACGAATGACCCATTAAAGCTTGTTGCAGCAAATCAGGTTGATCTTGCCATTAGCTATCAGCCAGAAGTATTGGTGGCACGTTCTGAAAACATTCCTGTTCAATCCATCGCTGCACTTGTTCGACATCCATTAAATCAGTTAATGGTACCTCTGGATGGCTCAATTAAATCACCAAAGGATTTAGAAGGAAAAACCATTGGTTACCCTTCAATTCCATTGGATGAAGCAATCGTACAGACAATGATTAAAACAGATGGCGGGGATCCACAAAAAATTAAAATGGTCGATGTTGGTTGGGATTTAATTCCTGCGATGGTAACAAAGAAAACAAATGCTCTTATCGGGGGATATATCAACCATGAAAAATTGTTGCTTGATAAAGAAGGACATCCAATGCGCACCTTTAATCCAATGAATTATGGGGTTCCTGACTATTATGAATTAGTCTTGGTTGGAAGTGAACGAGGGTTAAAAGAGAAGCCAGGAGTTTTTAAGAAATTTATAAAGGCAATGACGGAAGGACAGAAATATGTTGTGGAGAATCCTGATAAAGGGTTAGCTATTCTTTTAAAACACGAGGATAAAACCTCACCACTAGATAAGGATGTAGAAACTAAGAGTTTACAAATCCTCCTTCCTCTAATGGACGCAAAGGATCAAGCATTCGGCTATCAGGACCCAAGTACCTGGGAGAATGTTGCGAAATGGTTATATGATAGTAAAATTATTAAAACCAAAGTAGATGCAAAGAAAGCATTTGTAAATTTGTAATTTTATAAATGGGTAAAAGCTTGAGAATTTCACTATTCTCAAGCTTTCAGATTGTCGACAAAAGGCATCGAGAGCACACGCTCTCGATGCCTTTTGTCATTTTTTGATAAGAATAATAAAAAATAGATTGATTTCCGCTCCAGGTGCTTGCTTTCCGGGGGGCGTTCGCCGAGCCTCCTCGTCGCAATCGCTCCTGCGGGGTCTCGCCTGAAACGCTAATCCCCCAGGAGTCAAGCGCCTTCCGCTCCAATCAACTTAGTGCGCTTCTAATAATTGACTCAAATACCTGACAAGTAAGCTTTTGAGTTCTCGTTAAGCAACTTGCCATGTCCAAGTCGCTAATTTCTTTAAATTCATGGCAGCAAAAGTAAGCATCGCCTGCATGGACAATTTTTTAAGCCCTCGTAGGGTTGTCCATCGCATACCATGCTTTTCCTTTGCATCAGCAAAGA
>JAUZPL010000032.1 GCA_030705955.1 Bacillota bacterium
CGAAATATTTCCGTCTATTTATCAGATTGTGTGCTTAACTTGGAATCAAAAAATTATATTAATTTTTTTTGGTACAGAAACTTCTGTATTTTTACTTTTTTATGTCCGATTTACCTTACCAAAAACTCGTTACTTTTAAGAAAAACGCCTATATATCAATAATAAAGGGACATTCAAATCAGATACGATTTGATGCCCCTTTTCTAATGTTTTTTATAAACTTGTACTCAAAAACAGAACCCGTTAAGGAAAGAAGTGTTTTTTCATTTTGCTATATTATCCTAGTTTTCCTTTCCAAGAATCCTTCAGTGAGACAATTCTATTGAAAATTAACTTTTTGTCTGTTGAGTATTTATCTAAATAAAAATAACCGTGTCGGAAAAATTGATACCTATCCTCTATTTTAGCGTTCATAGTCCAAGATTCTATTTTGCAATTCTTTAGAACAATTTTAGATATTGGATTAATCTTTTCACCCCAAGATTTTTTAGTATCCTTTACTATCTCTTCATTTTCAAATAATTGATCAAATAAGTTTACTACAACTGAAACACAATGTTCTGCTGAAACCCAATGAATAGTTCCCTTTACTTTTCTTTCTGTAAAACCTGTTCCACTTTTTGTTTTTGGATCATAAGTGCATTGGAGTTCAATTACCTCTCCAGTAACTTCATTCTTGATAACTTCATTACACTTAATAATGTAAGCCCCTTTTAATCTAACCTCCGAATTTAGAGCCAATCTTTTAAAGCCTTTTTCCGGAACTTCCATAAAGTCATCCCTTTCAATATAAATAATTCTTGAAAAAGGCACATCCCTGCTTCCTAGTTCTGTATTCTCTCTATTATTTTCTATTGATAAAAGTTCGATCTTACTTTCATCATAATTTGTTATCGTTACTTTAAGGGGATTTAAAACAGCCATTACACTTTTCACTTTTGTTTTTAGTTCATTTCGCAGTATGCTTTCAAGCATCGTAAAATCAACTGTACTCTGATGTTTGACAAAACCAATTCCATTCACAAAGGCTTGAATACTTTCCGGTGTAAAGCCCCTTCTTCTGAGGCCTCTTAGAGTTGGTAATCTTGGGTCATCCCATCCATCCACAAATTTCCCTTTAACCAACTCCCTTAAATACCGCTTACTTGTCACAACACCAGTAATATTTACTCTTCCAAATTCTCTTTGTTTTGGTGGTTGCTTTATTCCTAGTTCTGTTAGAACCCATTCATATAAAGGACGATGGTCTTTGAACTCGATAGAACATAAGGAATGGGTTACACCTTCAATTTCATCCTGTATAGGGTGAGCAAAATCGTACATCGGATAGATACACCATTCGTTACCTGTTCTATAATGATTTGCGTGAATAATCCTATAAAGAATCGGATCTCTTAAGTTCATATTTGGAGATTTCATATCAATTTTTGCTCGTAACACCCTCGAACCAGTCGAAAATTCGCCATTTTTCATTTTCAAAAATAAATCAAGGTTTTCCTCAATTTTTCTATCTCTGTACGGACTATTTTCACCAGGCTCTGTTAGAGTCCCTCGGTATTCCGTAATTTCTTCAGGCGATAAATCACAAACATATGCCTTACCCATTTTTATTAAACTAACTGCCGCGTTAAATATTTCATTTGAATAGTCTGAGCCATAAAATATCCGATTCAGAGGGGAATATCCTAACCAATTTATATCTTCAATAATGGCATTGACATATTCTCTGTCTTCTTTTAAAGGATTCGTATCATCAAAGCGCAGATTAAATTTCCCATTAAATCTTTTAGCTATCATATAGTTCATATTGATGGCGTAGGCACTTCCAATATGAAGGTAACCATTTGGCTCAGGCGGAAACCTTGTACAGATTGTTCTATTGTAAGTACCATTTTTTAAGTCTTCATCAACAACTCTTTCAATATTATTAAAATTTTCTGTTCTATCCTCTTTCATGATTTATCCCTCCATTTATTAAATTTTTTATCCAATAAAAAAAATCCCACCCCCAAGACTATTTCAGTCTTAGGGACGAGATTTTATATCCGTGGTGCCACCCCAGTTTATTAATATGTCTCCATATTAACCTCTTTTAGGTACGGTATTGCTAAATACTTATACCCTAGCTCTATAACAGGAGCGTCTGTCACACTATCCTCTACAAAAAAGGTTCCAACGTGAATGCTCAGAGTCTTGGTTCAATAAATCATTCTTACCCCTTTTCAGCGTCCGGAGCTCTCTGGAAAGAATTAGCTTTATCTACTCTTCTCTTCATAGCAATTACAATATTTGGATTATAAATTATCAATTATAATATCAAGGTCCTTAACAATTGTAAAGATATTATATGTAATAATTTTCAAGAATAATCAAAAAAGAGAAGGTAAAGTTATTCCAATTCCTCCTCCAAAATTTTGTATTTTGCTATAGGGCTAAAATAGTTGACTACTCATCCATTGCACAGAATTATTTTTTACCTATTACAATTTCTCCATTCAATTCATCTAAGAAGAGCTTATGATTATGGGGACCTTTTTTAAAATCAAACATGTTATTCAAGCTTCCCGCCTTAATATCAGATGAGTCTCCACCAATACTGCCCAAATTCCAGTTATCTTCAATAAATTTAAGGATGGATGATTGGTCAGTTAAGGTATGGTCAACAAAGTTCTTTTTTGCATATGGGGAGACAACTAATAGAGGTAACCTTGGACCGTAGCCTGCTTTTCCGGATTCTACACTTTGACCATTGTTTGGAGCAAAAGCATGGTCATACCAACCATCGGAATCATCGTAAGAAATAATAACAGCAGTGTCTTTCCATTCTGGTGTTTTTTCAAGATGATTTATGGTATTTACGATAAATTGTTGTTCGTCCAATGGATCTGAATAACCTGCATGCCCATCCTGGTACATTGGAGCTTTAAGATAACTTACACTTGGCATATTTCCAGAGTCCACTGCCTTCCAAAAATCCTTTATATCATATTGATGGTTAGCTTGATCAGTTTTCCCAATCATTTCAGTTGAACTAGGGGAAACATGATTTGGGTTTGCTGTTGATTGATAATATTGGAATGGCTGGTGATGCGGGCTGTAGTCTGTCACAGGTGCTCCACCGACATTTTTATGGGTAGCGGTTGTATCTGTAAAGCCACCTTCAAACCATCCCCAAGTAATCCCTTTTGCATTTAGCAAGTCACCAATATTTTTATTTGTATCATCCATCGCAGCAGTCATTCCAGTTGATGCCTTATCAAAGTAAGGATTTGGATCGCCAGTGATCGTTCGATTCTCATATTCATTTTGAATATCATTGGTTACTTTTTGACCCGTGTTATCATATAATGATGCTCCATGTGTCTCACCGGAAATCAAATTTAGAGCACCTGGGGTTGATGGCCCATAAACCGTTCCAAAAGAATTATCACTCATAGCATATTGTTGTGCGTAATTCCAAAGGGCAGTTACGGTATTCCCATCATAATAATCCATGACAATTCCAGATCCTTTTCCAGTTCCACTCACAAAGTTATCCATTTTCCCATTATCGGCTGCAGCAATTTCATCATGGTAACTGTGATCCATATCAGGAGTCATCGCCTGAGAACGATCTAACCGGACAGGATTTTCAGAGTTAGGATTATTCGTAATCAGGTTCGTTTTTGAAAAATCAGGCTGTGTGAGATTGTAATCTTTAGGAGATAATAAATTATTTACTTCTGGTGTGTTAGCTTTTGCAATAAATTGAGGCTCCCCCTTCAGGTTTAGTGCATACGGATATGTGCCAAAATAATGGTCAAATGAAACATTTTCTCCAAAAATAACAATAACATGTTTTATTGGTGTGGCTGTATCTACCTTTTTTTCATCATTCATTTGTGCATGAACAATTGGAGATATAGACAATAGAGTACCCAACATAACTGAGCTTAGAACATTGATAGTCTTCGCCAACTTTTTATTTTTCATAAATAACGCCTCCTTTTATTTAAACTACAATTTACAAATCATGGCCTGCTAACAACCCTTTCTTCTTTCGCCATTTCTTTAACATTTTTTTCACTCCCCTCCTTTGAATCTATTAATATTGTACTTTACCAATATTAAGTAGGTATAAATAGGTGGTAAAAAGAATGTAAATATTTACCAGGCTTTTTATCTATAACAAAAGAACTAGCAATTCCTTTATGTCGCAGGAAAAAAAGATAATATGAAGAATTTCTTCTTATTATCTCTTTCGCTCGCACATGCTTTTGCCCAATATGCAAGGTTGATTTGGCAATAATATTTTATATACATAGTAAAATGAAACTTAGCGAACCAAAGATTGCACCGAGTATGCCTCCCGCAAGAACATCTGAAGGATAATGTAATCCTAAGTAAATTCTTGAGATTCCTACAAAAATTCCAATAGGGATGAGGATTAATGAGAGATGTGGGATAAGGAAAATATATGGTATCGTAATGGAAAAAAATGCAGTTGTATGTCCAGAAGGAAAAGAATGATCCTTTAAGGGATTAACAGGAAACTTTGTATTTTCCAATATTAAATATGGCCTTTTCCGAGGAAAAAACTCCTTTATTAAATGAACGGGTATATGACTTGTTGTTAAGGCAAGAGCACTTGAAATGGCGACTATGTGATAGTCTCTTGGTGAAAAAAATATTAGAACTAAAACCGTATATATCGTGAATGTTGCTCCCCCCAGATTTGTGATAATGCTAAAAAAAAGATTTAATAACTTTTTATCAAAATGGCGATTAACCTTTATTAATAACTGGCATTCATATCCATAAAACTTATTTAAGATTTTTATCATGGCCATTTTCCCCTTTAATTATTTTTTTAATTGTCCATTCAAAAAATACAAAGCTATGCTATTTACTTATATTTTAATGAAAAAGTGTTAATCCCATATAAATCAAATGTAAAGGTTACGTTAAAAAAAAGAGGAGGAAACTGTGTTTTCCTCCTCTTTTTCCCCTTACTTGACCTTCCACCATCCACAATAATAGTTGGCAACAAGCGAAAATGAGCTCATCTATGTAGTTATTAAATAGAATTTATCCTAAGAAATATTCTCATAATTGGGGACAATCCCATTCTTTAATTCTTGGAGTGGTTTTCCAAGTAAAAATCCTTGTCCCATTTGGACCCCAAGATTTTGTAGAAATCTTAGCTCGTCTAATGTCTCGATTCCCTCTGCTATCACTTTGGTCTCCGATTGATTTGAAAATTCCAGTAAGAGTTCTACTAAATGTTGTTGCATCTGATATTCATCAATATGTCGAATGATGGCTTTGTCAATCTTAATAAATTCTGGCTTTAGGTAAATTAGCGTTTTTAAGCTGTTATATCCTGTCCCGGCATCATCTACTGCAATTCTAAATCCTTGTTCCCGATAATTACCTATTATTTTTTCAAACTGTTTATAATCAATTACCGACTCCTTTTCGGTAAGCTCTAAAACAATTTGATCGGGAGATAGGTTAAATTCAGACAATAATTCTAAAGTTTTTCCGCTTTGATAGGTGGGATCAGCTAATACTTGAGGTTGTATATTGAGAAATACTAAATGGTTTCTAAATGGTTGTGAATTCATTACTTGTTCAGAGTATCTTTCAACAGAAAGTCTTCTTAAAAACTGTTCAGTAAAAAAAACATCCCTGCTCTTCCCAATAAAATCATAAAATTTTTCTGTGGTTGGAAAAAGCTCCGTACTTTGAGGTCTATTTAAGACCTCAAACCCAACTGTACACCCCTCTTTTAGTGAAAGAATTGGCTGAAAAAAAGTGTTCATTTTTTTAAAGTGTAGTAATTTTCTTATTTCCTTATTTTGTTGGTACTCATAAAAAAGAGTCTCCCTTTTAGAGTCTAAATAATGCTGAAAACCTAAGTTGTTTAATGTTGAGTTATTTTTCATATTTCCACCTTTACATTTTAAATATGAATAGCCCTATAGCATGATACTCTAAAGCTTAAAATTCTCTATTAATCCAGAAAGAACGGATGCCTGTTTAGACATTTCATTCGTTTTAAAAAGAATTTTTTCAAGATCTTGATCTTGTTTTTTTATGGATTCAGCTGTTTGTATCGTCCCTGATGTAAATTGATGTGAAGTACTTGCAATTGATTCAAATGAGCTTCTTACTTCAAAACTACTGTGAGAAATGGTTTCTAAACGTTGAGAAATATTCACCACATTCGATACCATTTTTCCCATTTCCTCTTTAATGGAGAAGAACCCCTCCTCTGTTTGATTTAACTTATACGTACCTGATTTAAGTTCTTTAAATCCACTTTGGAGAGAACCTGTCAATGCTTTAAACATTCCCTGCACAGATAATACAACTTCATTTATTTCTAGTAAGGATAATTCAACTTCACCTGCAAGCTTTTTCACTTCATTCGCAACAACCGCGAATCCTTTCCCTTGATTACCAGCTCTTGCTGCTTCGATAGAGGCATTTAGTGCCAATAAATTTGTTTGGGCTGCAATGGCTTTTATGACTTCTGCAAGCCTATTAATTTCACCTGTTTTTTTCTCCATGGTATAAATTTCATTAACGGTAATTTCCATGATCTTGTATACTGAGGACATTTGGCTAATGGAATCCGTCATCGATTTTTGGCCTTTTTCCGTTATATGTAATACATTTTCTGCTGATTGTTTTAAATTCATGCCTTTTTCTGTAGAATGGATAATTTCATTATTTAATGAATCGTAATGCTCAAACAATTGGATGGAGGAGCTTGCTTGTTCTTCAGCACCAAGAGATAAAAATTCAATTGTTTCAAAAATAGATTCACTTGTCTTCTTCACATTAACGGAGTAATCTTTTAGTTTATCAGTATGATCAAAAATTGTTTCTGAAACTTTTTTGATCCCTTTTACCATCTTTCTTAAGCTGCCAGTCATGCCATTGATAGCTAGAATAATTTCACCAATTTCATCTTTTCCATTGTAGGTCAGTTCTTGTACATTTAAGTCTCCAGTAGAGACTTTTTTTGCTGTTCTTATAATATTCGAGAGATTTTTTTTAATAGATTGTGAAAGAAGAAATACTATTATTCCACTTATCAATGTAGAAAAAATTGCGATAGATATCATTCGAATCATGAAATCCTTCATGTTGTTCACAGCAATACCTAGAGTATTATTTCTATCTTTTTTAATTTCATCACTTAAGGTTGTTAATATTTTTGCATTTTCTTCTCTTAAATTGGATATTTCCATTCTTGCATTTGTGTAGGTCTTTGTATCAAGTCTTACAACAGCAGGAGTTACTTGGTTATTAAAAAGATTATCCATTGCCAAATTATTTTCTTTTATTTTATTAATTTTAGTATGATAATCCTTAGTGGTTATATTCCTTTCTAAGCTATCAAGCTGATTATTTAGCTCATTTCGTAGTTCTCTATAGTTTTGTACATCATCTGATTTTAAAAACGTAATATAATCAGCCACTCGAATATCTTTAGCATTAATCAAAGATCCAATTTCCGCTATATTTGTGGCTTGTTCTCCTTTATCCTTAACAAGGTTGATATCATTTTTAATGCTTTGTAATAAAAGGAAAATCAAACATGTTGTGACTGCAAATAGCAAGGTACTAAGCCCTAATGATATGAAAAGCTTCGTTCGAATAGGTATATTTCTCCACTTTAAGGTAAATCGATTGATAGTAAGGATGTTCTGAAGCTTTTTTATTTTCCCCATTTTTTTTGGCCCCCAACAGAAAAAATAGTAAATCCATGTTTCTTTATCCAAAATCTTCCCTTATGTAATGTATGAAAAAGGGTAAATGCAATGCTGCATTTACCCTTAAATTTTCGAATTACTTATTCGTAACATTTCCTTTTGCATCGCGTTCTACTTGCATTTTTGTCACTGGAATGTAACCTTGCTTCGGTAATAAAGCCGTTTGAGCTTCATCACTAATAATATAGTCTAAGAAAGCTTTTTCAACATCTGTTGGTTGACCTTTTGTATACATATGCTCATATGCCCATACTGGAAATTTTCCGGATTCCACATTCTCTGCTGTTGGTTCTACACCATCGATAGAAAGAGCCGTTACAGTAGTATCAGTAAGATATGAGAAAGCAAGGTATCCAATTGCACCTGGAGTTTCGGCAATAATCTTTTTAACCGTATTGGAAGCATCTTCTGTAATTCCTTCTGCAGGAGTTGCTCCACCAAGAGCAAATTTATTGAACACTGCACGAGTACCTGAAGAATCTGGACGGTTAACTAGTGTAATTTTTTGATCAGCCCCGCCAAGTTCTTTCCAGTTTTTAATTTGACCGGTAAACACTTTAATTAAATCTGCTTTTTTAATATCTTTTATACCTACTTTAGAGTTGATTGCTGCAGTCATTCCAACTACTGCCACTTTATTATCTACAAGGCCAGAAATATTTTTTTCTTCCTGGAAAACATCGGAGTTTCCGATTTGAACAGCACCTTGAGAAACTTGTGATAAACCTGTACCAGATCCACCGCCGTTTACTTGGATGCTTACTTTAGGATTTTTATTCATAAATTCTTCCGCTGCTGCAGCAACAAGTGGTTGTAATGCTGTTGAGCCGGAAATGACTAACGAGCCTGAAAGTTCTTTTGTTGTTTCTTGTTTTGCAGATTCTTTTTTAGCTGTATCTTCCTTTGAAGTAGCTCCTCCACAAGCAGCTGCCATAACCATTATTGCAGCTACTAATAAAAGTAAGCTTAATTTTTTTAAATTTTTCATCATATTAAATCCCCCTAATAATTTAAATTCTTTTCTTTCCTACATTAATAAGAATAGTACAAAAGTATTAACTGAGTTTTAATCGCTTGTAAAGGTTCGGTAAAAAAATGTTAATGTTTTGTAAAAGAACTTGTCCAACAAGGAGAGCCAATAAGATTTGCTTTTAAAATCAAAAAGACTCTTAAACACATACAATGTAGTAAGAGTCTCAAAGTTACAAATATAAAGGAGAGATCTCAGCATGAATCTCTCCCATTTCTAATATTATGTATTCTTCGATATTAGCAATCTCGCACAAAATTTATTCATTCTTTTGACGGTTCCTCCAGTTTATACCCTACCCCTCGTACGGTTTTAATATAAGTTGGGTTTTTCGAATCACTTTCGATTTTTTCTCTTAGATGCGAAATAAAAACATCTAAAGTTCTAGAATACCCGGGGAAATCATGTTTCCAAACTGAGTTTATTAATTCATCCCTTGTTAACAATCGTCCTTTATTTTTAGCAAAAAATACGAGCAATTCAAACTCCTTAAGTGTTAGTTCAAGCTCTTTATCTTGAAAAAAGGCCTTGTACTGATCTAATTCAATTTTCAAATCCCCTATTTTAATAAAATTACTCTTTTCTTCAGTTTCCATCATTTGAAGCTGATTTCTTCTTAATATTGCTTTTACACGTGCAATAAGTTCTCTAGGACTAAATGGTTTAACCATATAATCATCCGCACCAAGTTCAAGTCCCAAGAGTTTATCAAATTCATCATCCTTTGCTGTTAACATTAATATAGGAATCATGATTTTCCTTTGCCTTAATTGCTTACAAACTTCCATCCCATCTAATTTTGGAAGCATTAAATCCAAAATGATAATATCAGGGGATAAATGAATAGCTAATTCTCTTCCTACCTCCCCATCTTGTGCAGTCAAAACTTCAAAACCAGCCTGCATTAAATTATATTTAAGCAATGTAACAATGGATTGCTCATCGTCAACCACAAGTACTTTCATTTCTCCTTTACCCTCCGATACAATTTTAAGATGAATTGTGTTATTAAAGGGTAAACGCATTATGCATTTACCCCTTTATTTTTTCTATCGAAAACTACTTATGTGTATCGCGTTCTACTTGCATTTTAGTCATGTGGAGTCATTAACCTGTTTCTTCCTTTTTGGCTATTTATGATTCCTTACATAGTTCATAATATCGTTAGTGTGTTAAACCAGTTTGAAAGAAATGTAAAGGTTCAGTAAATTTATGTTGAGTTTTTGTAAAAAAGTTTTCCGTAAACTAAGACCCGTACTTCATTAAAAAAACAGTGGATGTTAAAAACCACTGCATGTTTTACTTAATGGGTTGATGCTTATTTTTGACAGCTGAATCAGCTATTTTTATATTTTTTGTATGCATTTGGTGTCAAGTTCATTGACTTTTTAAACTGATCAATGAAATAGCTTGTACTATTAAATCCTATTTGATAGGCAACATCTGTGACATTGGATTCTGATTGTTGTAGTAAAACTAAACTTTTTTGAATTCGATAATCCGTTACGTAATTCAATGGTGTTTTCTTTAAAATTCTTTTGAAGTATCTGCAACATTCAGATCGGCTCAATTGACCAGCACGTGCAATGTCGTCTAGTCGGATTTTTTCAGCATAATGTGTGTGTATCCAATTTAACATTTGCTTTATTCGATGATTTTTTAACATTTCTATTTGTTCGTACTCTAGTTGGAAACCATTAATAATTAAGTTTTTCCAAATTAATGTTAACTGGAGATTGATGTCAATTTCATAATATGGTGGCTTTTGATGTATCAATTGATTGATTTTTACAATAGCATTTAAAATGTTTTTGGCCCAAATCTCCTTTGAATCCAAGTGTAAGTAAGGTAAATTAGTCGCTTGAATATAAGGATTTACATAGGTCTGATAAAGTTCTTGTGATAAAACGAAATGTGGAGAAACATTTAAACAAATATAGACACAGCCAGAATCCTTCTTATCTTTTGCCATGTGCAGGCAGCCACTATTTATGAAAAGGCCCTCACCTTCTCGAACCACATGTTTTTCTTCATTTATATGAAAGACTGCTTCTCCTTTTACAATTAGAACAAATTGAATTTCATCATGCCAGTGAAGTGGTATATACCCATTTATATTTTGGTTAATCACTGTTTCGTAACAGGCTATTGGTAACACCACAGTCCGATGTTCTGTTAATTCTTTTAAACTTTGATCAACCATAAAATCTCTTATTTGCATATAATCACCTCAATATATTTATACTTTTCTGTTCAATCCGCGTATTATTTCGAGGTTTTTTCCCTTATTATTACTATAATATAACACTATTTTTATATTTAAAGGTGGAGAATCAAGCATGAATAGGAGAAAGGGTTTGTTTCTTGTAATAATAGGAGCAATATTTTGGGGCATTGGAGGAACAGTCGCAAAAAAACTTTTTCACCAGTACGCAATAGATGTAAATTGGCTCGTATCAACCCGTTTAGTCATTGCGGGTTTATTACTCTTATCAGTTAAATTTTTGGGAAAAGGCCGTTCTCAGATACTTGAAGTCTGGAAAAATAGAAGGTCAGCGCTTCGCCTAATTATCTTTGGATTAATTGGCATGCTTGGGGGGCAATACACCTACATGGCATCAATTAAATACGGAAATGCCGCTGTAGCAACGCTATTACAATATTTAGCACCTATCATGATTATCGTTTACTTAATTTTAAGAAGACAATCTGTACTAACAAGAAAAGATTTGTTAACTGTTTCGCTCGCTTTAGTTGGTTGCTTTTTCCTATTAACCAATGGCTCATTCTCTCAACTATCTGTGCCGCTACTTGCAATCTATTGGGGGATATTGTCTGGTCTTGCGGTGGCATTTTATACTTTATATGCGGTTCCTTTACTTAAACAATACGATTCACTTGTCATTGTTGGCTGGGCTATGATGATCGGTGGTTTTGCATTAAGTTTTATCCACCCACCTTGGCAAATGAACTTTAAAAGCTTAACGCTAGAAGCTTATTTATATTTAATCTTCGTTATCATTTTTGGTACGATGATTGCATTTTGGTTTTATATAGAAAGTTTACAAAGTCTGTCACCTAAAGAATCCAGCCTTTTAGGAAGCATTGAGCCACTAGCGGCTGTTCTAACGACGGTCTTTTGGTTAAAAGATTCCTTTGGAATTTTCCAATGGATGGGTGCAGCTTGTATCGTTGTAATGATTTTATTATTGGCTTTGAATAAAGAGTCTTCTTCAAAGACTAACCAACTTTCAAAACAAGAAAAGCCCCTTAGAATTAGTTAGTTTCACCTAAAGGGGCTTTATTGCACTTAGACTATACTCTTCTAAAAAAAAGAAAAGACCGATAGGGTCGCCGAGTGTATATTAACAATTATTTTTAGTCATTTTCTAACAAAATTTTGCCCACTTCATCAATAGCTAGAACATTGGCAAAACGATTCTTCCATATTTTATAATTATAAAACTCATAAAGTTTTTCACCTGATAAATACTCGTTATCAAAGGTTGTATTTGTTTGTTCTGGAATAATGACGTTAAATCCATTATCAAATGCACTTTTCAAAGTGGCGTCAATACAATATTCTGTTTGAAGCCCCGTCAAAATAATTGTATTTATTTTTTTAGTCTCCAAATATTCCTTTAATCCAGTTTTAAAAAATGCACTATTATATTTTTTTTCAAAAATCCTTTCATCCTTATTAGGTGCTATTTCATAATAAATTTGCCATCCATCAGTCCCATACTCTAGTTCCTCTCCTATTCCATCATCGTGTCGTACATATAACACTTCTTTATTAGAATCTCTTGCAATAGAGATAAGTCTTTTGATATTCTTAATTACTATTTCCTTATTAAATGGTTGCTCTTTAATCAATGCAGTTTGAACATCAACAACCAATAAAACACTATTACTCAAAAAATATCACCCTTTCAAAAAAATTTAATTGATATTCATATTATATCAGCCCTTTACGTTATTAAAATAAAGTAAAACCTCCAAAATGGAAGGTTGATTGCAAACTCTTGCTCCAGTGCCTTAAAGCTTCTAGCAAATTGATTGTCAGATGTTTATGAAATTACTATTTATATTCGCTATTTTCTTCTGGAAGAGTTTTATAGACAGGGTTATGTTTTACAATATCAATAATACCAATTGCTAATTTAGTCATTTCTTTTCCATCTTTACTATTATCACATTCTGACCATTTAAAGTGTCTTAGTGCACTATTGATCCATACGTCTAACTCGTAGCTACCACTAGGTTTCTGATTACATTTCTTTGATAACTTTTTCTCTTCAAGAAAATTAGAAAGAATCATAAGCTTATAAACATTGTTCATATCCTCTTTTGAAAGCTGGAAATCATTCAAAACAAAGGTTCCATTTTGTAAAGCTTTCACAAGTTTATGATTTTTTGTATCAATTTCATTTGTCTTTCCAGTCCCATACTTTAATCTGAAAGCAAAATAATCTTCCCTTTCGACATTATGGGAAATGGTTAACAATTCTTTAATTGAGGAATCCGAGCAGCCATTCAAAAGATAGGCTGTTTCTGTGTTTGTTTCCTTCTTTTCAATGCTTTTACAGCTAAAAGCTTCTACGCCACCTTTACCAAATTTGTCTCTAGTGGTATCTAAGGTAAATGTCAAATTGGTGCCATCATAGTCTAAACCATGTAAAATTGGGTCACCCTCAATAGTATATCGAATAAGTCGAATCTGATCCTTTTTGTTACTTTGAGTATTTTTCACAAAAGCATCCAATCTCTCAATATTTTCTAAACTACCATGTATTTCAATAACGTCATTATTCGTACTTTTAAATGTTTCAACATTTTTGGAGTTAGGTTTGTTGAACTCACAACCGCTCATTAAAGCAAAAAAAACTAAAAAGAAAACAAGCATCATTGTTTTTGTACGCAGGATCATTCACACCCTCTATTTGAAAAATTGATTCCTACAGAATATTGAATCAGTACCCACCAAATAAGCGTTAGGAGATTTGTAACGAAAATCCTTTCCACTCCGACTTTCCCATTTTTCTAAATCCGCCTTTTTTTATTCTTTTCCATATAATTCTAGAAGATTGTAAAAGTCTCCTGTTCATCTGAATGATTAAGATTGAAAAAAATTTTTTCCGGAATTGGAGCTATTACTGCGGCAGCTTTTTCAACTATATGCAAAATTTTTTTGTGGAAGAAGGATTGGGGTAAAAATTGAAGATATTATTACTTTACATATAGACATCTAAATCAACATTTACATTTTTTTACACATATACTAAAATATAGTTAAGTAAAATATGTTTTAGTAAAAAATAATTTACTCTAGGAAAGGAGATAAAAAATATGAGTATATTAGATATTTATTTACAAAAAAACGGAAAGAAAAGGTATGATGTATTCAAAGAAACTGGAATTAGTCAGCAAATGCTCTCAAGTGTGAATAAAAAAAATGTAAGTAGTTTTTCTGTTAAAACTTTACAAGCAATTGCTAAAACAGTTAAAAAAAGTGAAGGCATTGTATTAGATGAATTATTACGGTTAGAAAAAGAAAATGCGTACTTTGAAGTATTTAGTGTAGAAGATTTACTTTTAGCTTTTAATAATAAGGAATCCTATATTGTGATCAAAGGTGAATATGAAAAAGAAGTAGAAAAATTTGCTGAAACACTACTTTCAGATACAGAAACTTTAGGACTGGAATTAGGTTCTCACGGAATGGTTACCATTTTGGCAGAAGCCATTTATCAAATTGTAAATGTATTTAGTAGTCAAAATAATGAACATAAGAAAATTGAAAGCCAAATCCGTAAGTACAAATTAAAAAGGATGAATGATCATGAACTCCTTTTATATTTGCGCCAATTAGATTATTAATTACTATTTAATAGTAACAAATTTTAGAGCAGGTAATTAATACGAAAAATTTAATTTAATCAAAATAAAACGGACACAGCCTGTATCGGCATTATAGAAGATACAGACTTTTTTTATTCCCTCTAAACTTAAATCTATTCTAAATTCCGATCTAACAATGTTCCCGTTTGTTCTGCCATAACACGAGCAGGCAAAGGCATTCCCTTTTTGAACCACCATTCCACTGCGCCTACGATTGCTGAGCCAAAAAATTGAAGAATAACATCTTCATTTAGACCGTTATTTTTTCCTTCTGTTACATCCACTTCAACTTTATACTCTTCGATGACCAAATCAAGAAACCGACTACGGAAATAAGGAGCACCTTTACTCACCAACATGGTTGAAAAAAATAAATAATTACTCTCAAAGTATTCGAACCAGACATAATTCCCTTCTTGAAACGTCAAATCGTATGCAGTTTGGCAAAGTTCTCGGAGATTGTTTATATGTTCTTCAATCATCTTATCCAGGAGATCATATTTATCCGTGTAATGAAGATAGATGGTTCCTCGATTAACATTTGCTCCATCCGCAATATCCTGAATGGTAATACCGTCAAAACCTTTTTCAGAATTTTATTGTTGCAGAACAATTTACCAAATATGCGCAAGAGCACAATGTAAAACCTGCAACTTTAGCAGTTGCGTGGGTAATGGCTAATCCTGCTGTTACTGCTCCAATTATTGGTGCGCGTAATTTGGAACAATTGGAAGATTCGTTATCAGCTGTTGATTTTAAACTTACGTCAGAAATGTATTCCGAAATTTCACGTTTGTCAAGAACGCCTTCTCCTGCAACCGACCGTACGGAGATATTAACTGGCAAATGGTCGTAAGACTAGGTAGCTAATGTCCTTCATTGTTCTAAAAATGAGAAGAAATAAAGGGTACATTATGCATTTAAAATGTACCCTTCTTTTAAATATTTGAGCATCGAGCATGCAGGGTCAAAGTGTTACTACGAACCCGTAGATTAATGCAAATATGAAAACAAATGTTAAAACAGCCCCTTGCAATGTTTGGTTATGAGTGTTATTTCCATTCTTCAAGTTTTTTAAAAGAGTAATAAAGTTCAAAAACCATAAAACTCCTAATAATGGTAAAACGAGTAATAATATATATAACATAATAACTCCTCCAATTTACTATTTTTCAAAAACAGCCTTCAAAAAAACAGCGTTGATCTTTCCTCGTAAAACTTATAAACACTCATTTAAAATGTTGCATGGGTTCACGAAAAAAAAGAAAAGTAGAATTAAATAGTTTCTGATATTCAAAGGAGGCATAAATGGTTTAAGATTATGTCAAGAATTTAATTCTTGATAGCTCTTGTAGCATAAAAGGTTGGGACATTGAATTCATGTAGTTTTCCCTTGCCGTTTGTATCTTGATATATGTCTGTTAGGTTAAAACCTGCCTGTAATTGTCCGCCTATTTGTTCTTCGATGGTGTGTGAAAATTGGATTCCCCAGTCATTTTTTATTGATTGTTCATATAGTTGCCTATCCTTCAAAGGGTTAAATGGAAGTTTATTGGTTACCATTGTTTCGTTATCATTAAAAATATAATTCACCCCATTATCAAGTCCTGCCAATAGGATTCCACCTTTTTTCAACACCCTGTAACATTCTTTCCAAATAGGAAGAACATCTTCAACATAACAATTGGAAACTGGATGAAAAATCAAATCAAAGGACTCATTCTCAAATGGCAATGGCTTTGTCATATCTGATCTAACAATTTTAATCTCATAATTTTCTCTTTTCGCTACTTCCTTTTCACTTAACAATTGCTTTTCTGAATAATCCAATACTGTACATGTTGCACCTAATGCAGAAAAAATAGGCATTTGCTGACCACCACCACAAGCTAAACCTAGTATTTCTGCATTCTTCATTTCGCAAAACCATTTCTTTGGTACTGGTTTAGTAGGCGTTAAATGCACAAACCACTCATGACTTTTAGCCTTTTTGAAAACTTCGTGACTAAACTCCCATCCTTCTTCAACCCACTTATCAATCGTTTGGGAATTCATTTCTGTATATTTTTTATCCATGTAAACCTTCCTTATATTAAAATTTTAAATTTAAAGTTTTACTAGAAATCAGAAAATGCGTATAGTCTTATTCTTTTTATCTTGTTACATTTTCTAAGTACAATTGAATTTCTCGTTTATTCTTTAAGGTAATAATTTCTTTGTTGGAACCTGACGTTTGATAAGCCTGAAACCATTCATTCATTTTTTTCTTTCGAGGATAGTAAGTAGTATAGATAAACTTAATGAAGTCCCAGTCTAATTTTTCCTTACACCCTTCACCCATATCAGGTCGTTGTTTTCCTATATTCATTAACCACCTCTTAAAAACACGATACAAACAAACATAGAGTGGTAGTTCTAAATAAATAATCGTATCAGCATGTTCTGCACGAATCTCAAAAGTGTTATTGTAATTTCCTTCAATAATCCATTGTTGTTGATTGACAATTTCCTGCTGTGCTTTTGAAAATTCTTCGATTGAGGCTTCTATCCAGTCTGGCTTCCAATAAAAAGTATCTAAATGATAAACACTTATATTTAAAGCTTTGCCCAATCTTCTTGCAAATGTTGATTTTCCTACACCTGCTGAAATCCCAATAACCATAATTCGATTCACCCTATGCCACCTTCTTTATACAGGCTAGAAAAATGTATGAAAAACACATGAATTACTCACATACCTACAAACATAATCTTATTTTTAAAATTCCACATAAGTACTCTTGTTCCTTTTTTTACTAAACTACCTTTTTTTGAACAAGAAAAAGGATGTCCCTAAAAATTTAAGACATCCTTCTTGTTTCATAAAACCCATTTAAATCATAGGAGCACTATTAGTGAATAACGGAAATGAAATTAACCTACAAATTTTCTATATACTTCTAAAGCCTTTAGAACAAAAACATTCCAGGAGAATACTCGAATAGATGGCCACCATGTATCTACCTCATCATGGTTAAGTGCAATGAACTCATGGCTTACAGGATCGTCAGGACTTATATTGATTTCGGCGTTTAATCTTTTTTCGATCCTTTCTGCAGCTTTCTCGTAACCATGAACTGCCCCTACCACGTAGGCCATTATTTCTTCTCTAAGCCAACTTCCACCATTGTAGTATTGTCCATCTTGCCAATGGAAATGTTCATCAAAAGGGCTGTTTTGCGTATTAAAATAAATGTTATGAATGTCACCAATGAATGGGGAACAATCTTTAAAAACTGGTAATTTATCCAGTGTATTTATGACCATTTCCTTATTTAACATTGTCTCATTTAACAACCATATAGAGACAAATTCAGGCATAAAATCTCCAACAGAAATAGCATTTTTACATTTCCTGTGATTAAGGAAAAACTTTAATTCTGGGCTATAAAAATCTCTGTAATACTGCACAGCATTTTCAATATGATAATCGTCTACTGCAAGACCCAGTGCCTTTGCCACTTTTAAAGTTACAGCCCAAACACCTTGATTTACAGATATATCTGTCGTTTTGCCATTTTCGAAATACGTTTGCACATCATTTTGACCTAAAACAAAATGAGAATGGGCTAAGCCAGTTTTGTCGGGATCAAATTCATTTATACAAAAATCAAAAGCCTTTTGGATTTTGTTCATATCTGGTTCAATGCCATATCTAGTTTTATTTATATATGCCCACCATATCCATTCACATGTTGCCTCATTTCCTTTTACTTCTACACTTCCGTATGCTGGCGTAATAATCGTGCCTATCCCACCTTCTTGAGTTTGGGTTGCTCCCCAAGAATTGAAGACTTTTTGGCTAAGGTATTTATCATGAATAGCAGCAATGCTCCAAAATGAATCCCGATTATACATATCTGGAGCATAGTTAATGCTTGGAACGTTTAGTGGTTCAAAGTTTTCTTTGGAAGTGATCCACGTTAACATTTGCATATCCGCAAATAGTATTTTTTCTACATCGGATAAATCCTGTAAACCAAGTCCAGCAGCCAAATTTGTTTGACTTTTATATCTTATATTTCTAAAGTTGTATTCCGCATCATCACAGAAAATAAAATATTTTTTCTCTATGGGTTCACCCTGATTCATTCGATGATATGGAGTAGACTTTCCTTCAATCTGCGTCACTTTAAAATTTTTTAATTCGATAGTACCATCAGATTCAGGGTTTGTTAGAAATACTTTTATTAAAGTCTCATATCCTTCTGTATTATTCAGTAAAAAGCTGTCCGAAAAAGATTTCCATTCGTCTATTTCCCCTGGGATGCCATCTTGATAATCAAAGGATTGAAGGACTTTCTTTCCATACTTATCACGAAAAACCTTTACACTAATATTTCCGCTTGATTGATAATCAAAACTGATATTGTAAAATCCATCTTTTAACATGACGGTTTCTGCCAATTCATTCGTTTCCTTGATTCCATATATTGTCAGAATTTCTTTTTCCATCCCATTATTATAAGAAATGGCTTCTCCCAATGTTACTTTAACGCCTTCTCCAGATATTTTAGGAATATTATACAAGTTCACATCACAAATTTCTTGAAGTGCAGCAAAACCAATTTTATTGTAGTGTGGCCTTCTTCTTATATTTCTAGTCCACAAATTTCGATGTCCTGCATCCAATAATATACCCACACTGATATCATCTGCACTTCTAAAACCACCTGCAGGATATACCTCTCTCACTACTCCACCCAAATGATTTAAATTATCGAAACTCCAATAAGCTTTTGGTTCATCTTTTGGAGTTAGTTCTGTTTCAATACTAAAGAATAAAAGCGGAATATTCCTCTGAACTAGTTCAATTTTTTTCTCAACAAGCGTTTCGTTGATGATGTTGTAGCTTATTTTAAATTCAATAGTGGTGTCCAACATTTTTATAAAATGCTCACCTACTAAAACCAAAGAATCCTTATCTTCTATGATTTTTGTAGCTTTAAAATCTACTATTCTTTCTCGATGGGACCGATCTTCATTTTCAAGAATTAGGTTAAATTCGCCTTGTACATTCGTAGCCACTATTTTTTCATTGTAGACTATATCAGTTGTATATTTTCCATCATTCGTCTTATTTGCAACAAGCTTTATCATTTGAAATCCCCCATTCTTAAAGTACGTTTGTTTTAACACTATTAATGGCTTTCACTCTTAAAGTATCCCAAGGAACATCTTTTCCCTCAGCCTGATGTACCTTAATCGTTTTTCTCACATTAGGAAGTACATCAAAGAAATTATCCTCTATTACTAGCTGCTCTATATCCATTTCAATGGTTACCATTCTTGCAAGGGAATCCGTTGAAATAGTTAATTCATTGTTCTCCTGATCGACGATAACCGTTAATTCAGATTCCTGTAATTTCATATCCTTTTGATCACGGAAATAATAAAAATTTTCATAGGTTTTATTATTTGTTGAGCGAATGACCATCACTGCTTCATCTGGATATAGTCCATTAAGTGCTTCCTGTTCTATCACTGTTGCTACATGTTTGGAGACATTCGCTTCAGTTGAAACTGTCCATTCCTTAGAAAACACCTTTTCTCCATTTAGTTGATAAACAACCAATTCAATCGTATCGTTATAGGCTTCTAACCGATCATTTACAACCCAAACCTTAATATCTGTTCCCAATTCATAATCAAGTGCTAATAAAATTGGACTATAAAACTTTCTTGCATAATGATAGGAAGCTTTTGGCAGTAAATAGTAATCGATAACAGACCAGCTTGTACCAGGCCAGCAGTCATTTAACTGCCAAAACAGTGCTCCACTCGTATGGGGTTTATTACGCCGATAATGTTCAATTCCATATTTCAACCCTTCCGCTTGGGTTAGCATTGAAAATGAAATGTATTCTTCTAAATCCTTTGGCACTCCTGTATACCCTTCCATCAACAAAATCCCTTTTGGATGATGGATATCTTTGTTGCGGTAAGCCAATTCTTCACTTCCCCAGAAAAATTGTTCTTTTGGGATATTTCGTTCCAATGTATAACGATTAGAAGATGCATGCATACCAAATTCGCTTGCAAACTTTGTGGTATCTTTTTTAAAGTTTTTAAAAGTCAATCCTTCGATACTGTAATTGACTCTTTGCGGTTCACCAAATTTTCTAGGCTCAATATTTCCATGCCAAACCTGCCAATTATGTGTGTCTCCTTCTTCTCTTGAATTATGATCATTTCCTCCAAATGGAGAGCTTGGCCAAAATAACCTTGTTGGATCAAGATTTTCTAGTAATTTAGGCATTAATTCATGATAGATTTTTTCACCATAGAAAGGATGTGTGATTTCACCAGATGAAAACAGTGTTTCATATAACCAATCATTCTCATTATTTCCACACCAAATAGCCAAACAAGGATGATTACGCAACCGCTTGACAACATGAATAATTTCTTCTTTGACATTCACCATAAAATTTTTATTGTAATCAGGATAAAGTGCACAAGAAAACATGAAATCTTGCCAAACTAAAATACCTAGTCGATTGCACTCTTTATAAAACACATCTTTTTCATAAATTCCCCCGCCCCAAACACGGAGCATATTCATATTTGCATCTTTAGACATTTTGATTAAATGTTTGTAGCGAGAATCCGGAACTGCTCCGATAAAGCTATCAATGGGAATCCAGTTGGCTCCTTTTGCAAATACCTTTTCTCCATTTAATACAAAGGTAAAACAATGGTCCCCATCTTCATCTTTACGCAGTACTTCTATTGTTCTGATTCCGAAGTCTTCCTTTCTTTCCTCAATTTTCACACCGTCTGCAAACAATTCAACCTTTAGCCTATAAAGATGAGGAATCCCAATATCATGTGTCCACCAAAGCTTTGGATTATCTACTTCCAGTACTGCATTTGCTTTGTTTCTATCAAAATTAAAGCTGGTTGAGAAACGTTCTTCCCCGTATGAAAGGTTTACAAAAGCTTCATAATTTTTGTCTTTTATATGTGGGTTCACTTCAATCTCTACTTCTACTATCGCTTTTTCTTTAGAAATTGAATTGGTTTTAGCAAAAATATGATCTATTTTTGCACATGTCCTTTTTTCTAAATGAACTTCCTTCCAAATTCCAACCGCAACTAAACGAGGGCCCCAATCCCATCCGTAATGGCTTTGTGCTTTTCTTGTCCAAATCCGTTTCTTGCTAAATCCCGACCAATAATATTGAACCTTGTCACCTACATGAATATGAATAGGATCAAATTTAATAGCCAATACATTTTTCCCTTTTTTTAGTTCCCGTGTTGCCTCAAACGTGTGACTAATAAACATATTCTCAGTAGAACCTAATTCCACCCCGTTTAGGTAAACGGTTGCAAATGTATCAAGCCCCTCAAAAATCAATTCATAGCGGTCATCTTTCGTCATATTTTCATTAAATACGAATGTATTGCGATACCACCACACCTTTTCCTCAATCCACTGACATTTCAAATCATTATGGCCATAAAAAGGATCTTCAATCAGCTTACGATTGATCAACGTCGAATGGACATCACCTGGTACAGATGTTGTCATCCAAAAGTAATCAACATACTCGGGAGATGCAACTTCAAGGTCGCGAAACGCACCAACATCAAATTGTCGTAATTTCCAGTTATCATTTAGTTTCATTGAACGTCACCTTTCACATTGTTGGCTCCTCTAAATCTAGTTAAAATGTTTCCATGGCAATTAAAAACTGTCTATTCCCCAGAATAAAACTTGAGATACTGGATGTTGGGAAGTTTCAGCCATTATATTTAATTTTTTTACCAATTGCTCTGTCTCATTGATTACTTCACTCCCAATAGAAATTGGGTTAAGCAGCAAGAACATCCCAGTTTCATTACTTTCCAATCTTTTCGTATCCAACCTTGATTGAATGAGGCTTTCAAACTTCACATCCATTGCTTTCTCGCCCATCATGAAGCAAAGTTTCGATACTACCTGATCAAAAATTTCATCAAACCCATGTAGCACACAAAACTCATTAATTTGAATACATCCAACAGCGTAGCTAAAATCTATATATCCAATAAAGTTATAGTTTTCATCCTCGATCACCCATAAATTTCGACTCTCCATTTTAACCCAAAATTTCCAATAAAAATCGTTATCTCTAGTGAAAGCTCCATTAAACCTTTTAGAAAATTCTTTGTAAACAGATTTTAACAAGTGACAATCATAGTTAAAATCTGCTGGCCTCATATGATAAGCGAGTTCATTTCTTCCTATAACGGTTGCAATCTTCATATAAGCGGTTGTTTTTATCCACCCCAATTTACAGTAAATAGTAGCGGTTCCACGAAGCATGGATAAAACAATTCCTTTCTCCCTCATTTGCTCTACCGCTTCTTTTAGCAGTCGATAAGCAAGACCTTTGCCTTGATGTTCTGGTCGTGTACTCACCTCACCAATTCCACCAACAGTTATCTCCTTACCCCAAAAATAGGCTTTTCTACCAAAAATTCGCACTGTACTTATAATTTGATCACCTTCGATTGCTACAAGAATCCCTTCCAAATTCCGATTTGGATCCATATAGAAATGGTTCATGAACGTCCCTTTCAGCAAGGGATCCTCTCTGCCTCCGCTAAAAACATATACACAGTGTTCAAACCATGCATCCAGTTCATCCTTCCGCAGTGTAAGAATTTCAACCATCTACTCCCTCCTTTCTTATTTGGATTAAGTACTATGATTTCGAATAATCAGGATCCCATTCCGGCTTCCTTAAGCCTAGCCATTCATGAATGGCTAGTAAAATAATGTTCCATCCGAATACCCGGTGCACAGCGGAATCATCTGGATCTTCCGTTAGTGAAAGATATTCCCTGCTTAACGGGTTTTTAGAATCGAAATTTAACTCGGCATCCACTCTTTTTTGCATGAGCTCATCCGCTTTGGCCCAGCCATGATACTTGCCTACCGCAAGTACGATATATTGTTCACGAAGCCAACTCCCACCGTTGGCATAGATACCAGGCTTCCAATAAAGGCCGCCGCTAAATGGATTGACTTCCTTTGTAAAGGCTTTGCCGTCCGTTCTGCACAAATTCGGCATCAATCCTTCAGGAGATATCGGATATTTTTCAAGAGTATCAATAACTATTTGACGGTCAAGCATTGAACGGTCGAACACGTAAAGGCTCAAAAACTCTGGCTCCAAATCAAGATTGCATACCATTCCTATCGAGGTTCCGTTTTCCCCCAATGTATTATCAGGAAATGTGTGAAGAAACTTACCATCTGTTCCATACTCATCGTAATAATCTCGATATGCATCTATTGCCGCCTGCACATACTCCTCAGCAATCTCCATCCCAAGCTCTTTCGCTGCCATTAGTGCCACTGCATAATAGCCCTGGCTTGATGCAAAACGACAAGGTCGATTCTGCCACATGACATCCATCGCCGATTGCGGGTTATTTGTTTTAATTACTCCGTCACCATCTGGATCGAATTTATTTTGAATAAGCTGCGTGATTTGTTGTACCTTTTTCAAATCCGGTTTGCTGCCAAATCGTTTTTTATTAAGAAAACTCCAGATCAGATAAAGATATGGAAGCTCATTGTCAGTATGTTCAATACTTCCATGGTAGGCGGTAATAATGTTGTCAATGGCCCCCTCGCCATTCATGGTCTCCCCAATTCGTCGCAAGATATTTTCGTTTAAATACGCATCGTGGGTCCCATTCAAAATCCAGAAAACATCTCGAAAATACATTTCAAAATAGAAGGTACTAGGCACAACCATTGGTTCATTCAAACCCGGCTCTGTAATCCACGTAAGCATCTTTGAGTCAGCATATAGAATCTTTTCAATCTCGCTTCCTTTAAAGCCAAGGCCGTCTGACAGATTCATTTGACTTTTCAGCTTTATATTTCTTGATGTTGCCTCGCATTCTTCTGCAAAAATCATAATGGTGTACACCAGTTCTTCCCCTTGACGGAGTTCATGCCAAGGTACAGGTTGAGGAGCAGATTCATATATCTGGATATTTCTAGTTTGAATTTTGCTGGATTCTTGAATGTGAAACGAATAAAATCCGTCATATGGAAGTTCATTCGTGCGATCAACAAAGGATACCCACTCATTTGAGTCCTTTGAATATTCATCGTTATAAAAAATCGAATGGATTGAAGTTCCGTTTACATCACATACGTGGATTGACTCTCCGTTTACATTCCCTTGATATTCCAATGCTACCGTGTACCGATATCCTTGCCTTCCAAGGAAGCGATACCGATTACCGTTTTCTTTTTGATAGTCAAGCGGTATTCTCGCATTTCCGTATAACTCTCCCAAAGTAAGGGTGACGTGATGTTTTCCTGTATTGCGTTCAAGTTGCGTCGCCGTTCGAAGCAGCGCTGGGTCAGCCATCTGGATTGCAGTCGTGTTTCCCCTGCCCGTTCGCCGCCAGGCGTGGCGACTCCATTTATTTTTCCATCCAGAATCAGTAAGAAGGCCGACCATCAGGCCATTATTATCTATAAACCCCGCTGCTGGGAATACATCATCTGCCAGTATTCCGTATGCCGGTCCTCCAAGATGATCTGTATGATCAAATGACCAATAAGATTTGGGAGCCGAAACAGGTTCAAGGGAATTCCTAAGAGATAAATAGAGACGTGGAATGTCATTCTGATAGATACGAATTTGTTTTTTCAGCACCTGTTCCGTTATCTGCTCATAGCTTACCTCTAGATCAAGATCAGATGTGAAGAGAGAAAGTCTTGATTTTCCTTTCAGAATAAGCCTTCCGTCTTTTTCTATGGCTTCTGTAGCCTTCCATGACGAAATTTCCATTCGATCTGCGCGATCTCCATTCTCAATTAAGAGATTCAACTCACCTCCATCATTATGTTGAGCTAAAGGTTTATCCCCATATAGAAGCACAGTAGAAAATCTATTATTACTATCCTTTTGTAAACAATATGAAAGCCCAGTCATAGCTTCCTCTCCTATTCAAAGTTATATATTCAAATGGAATGAAACTGTTTTTTATAATATCCGCAAATTAAATACCCGCCATATTACTATGGCGGCAATATCAATTTTTATTAAGACTTTTTCTGTAAATCAGCAAAAACAATGTTAAATTCACAAGAACGGATCACGGATAACGATACGGTGGGCTTCTGCATCACTGATGCCAGCATAAAACACAGCCGTTCCGTCTGACTCCCTAACTAATCCCCCGCTAAACACGACATCTATTAGATCTTCCTGTTTTGCCACGCCTGGTAAAAAATCACTTCGTTCTGCAATAATTTTAATTGGTGAACAACTTTGGTCATTTGGATTAAAAATGAAAGACATAGGATAGTAATGTTTACCGTTATCGGCATCGAAGCAAGCAATGTGTCCCAATACACCTATTTTCCCATCTTCCAACAAGTGCAATTCATTGGCTCCTCCCCATTCATCATCATTAAACTGTCCCATAAATAGGGGAGCCTCTTCAATGACTTCTATGGATAGGTCTTGAAGAGAAGAGATGCGAGTATAACCAATTTTTCCTCTGCCACCTTTTTCTCCTTGGGGACGGGTGAAAACACCAATGCTACCGTCTGCAAGCTCAACAATACGCAAATCCTTCATTCCATCTGGTCCACTAAAAAACAGTTCTAATGTTTCAATGCTTGCACCCTTATAGAACACAGTTCTCCACATCAATGCATGGTCTACCGTTGGATGAGGGAATGTTTGCACTCCGCCAATAATCAAGTCTCCCTTAATTCTTGTAAAAAATGGGTCCTGCAATTCAAAACTCGGTGCTCCATCTCTTGAAGCCCAAGTCCCATCACCTTTTTCAACGAAAAAGAAAACTCTAGAACTTTCACTATCTCTTGATTCTACTCTGCCGGCAATAACCTTCTCCCCTTGGTCTTCAAACGGAGCCGTAATATTATACACATCATTTTCACCAACCCCTGTGAATAGAAGCCGTTCTGGACGAGATGGTCTTGCTTGCTTTTTATACAGTGCTAGTAGATCTTTACAGCTCTTGGCTTCTTCTTGAAATGTATTCATAGTCAGTTACTCCTCTTTTTGATTGAAATGATAATCGACAACAATTCCATTTATCGTAAGTTTGCCATCTATTATTGATTTATTGCCACTGGATGGTACAACTGCAACTACCTTAGCCGTATCTTCAGGAAGAACAATGTCAACTGTACCACTGACCTGGCTGTATAATAATTGATGTGAAGTAAGTTCGTACACGTCAAAAACTTCATTGCCAACATCTAGCTTAACAGAGCGTTCATCATCGAACGGATTGTAATAAAGAAAAGTAGGGTAAGCATCTCTTTCTAAAAAGTCCGTTTTTGTTACGTTAAAGCAAGGTATATACTCCTCATTGGTAGTGTTTATAATAGAGCCCCACCATAAAGTAAATCCCCCACCATATACTGATTTATGGCCTTCACAATCACCTGTACCAAAAGGAGAATATCCTTTATATTCTTTACACAACTTCTCGTAAGGAATTTCCGGCCTTAAATCAGGTCTGCTTTGAAAATCAGCTGGTAGAAATTCTGAGAAAAACAGCCTTGCGTTTGAGGCAACATGGAGCGCATATTTTCCTATTGTTCTAGCATATTCTGGGGCATATCTTACAACTGGCAATACATATGGAAGCACAATCATGGTTTCCATGCTATAGGCAGAACTTGTCGCTTCTTCTCTTGTAAATCCACGCCACCCAATCATAATGCCATTGATTTCGCTTTCTCCCCACTTTCCTGCGAGCATACTGCCAAGCTCACTATCAAACACAAAGTTTAGTATTTTAAATAAATCAAAATTGAACCCTTTACTATTTAAATGTGCAGCAGCCAAGCAAGCCATCGCACCACTTGGTATCTCATACCATGGATTAACATCAAAGGATTGATAAATCTCTATTGCTTTTTTTGCTTCTTCCAGATAGCTTTCCTCTTTAAAAAATTCATAGGCAAACGCCATTAAATACGCATATCCTGCTATTGCATCTGGTTGTCTAAATTCATCTCTTACAGTAAAAGGATTATTTTGATCAAAATGATACCCTTGGTTATTGAAGTCGTAATTGATCGTATGAGCTAACTCAATAAGCTTATTGGTGCTATTCCTCAACTTTTCAGAAAGAAGGGAATCATCTGATAATTTTAGTTTGATAATGGCATTAGTTAACGCGTTGACATCCATTAGATACCAATACTCAATCCGATTTTCTTTAGGACTGTTTAAAAATAACCCAAAGAGTTCGCTATAAAAATCCGATAATGTTGGAAGAAGACTTTTTACATCATCACCCCATAGTATTTTTCCTAAAGTCACACACCCAAACGTAATCAATTCCTTACTTTTCCCCTCTAAAAAGGCAGTGAAATACTTATACCCATTTTCATCGGTTTGAAGTACACCATTCTTAGAGTCCATGATAAATTCGTTTACTTTGTTAGCCATATTAAACCAGTTCGGCGGGCACTCCTTAGGTACATTGGGGAAATTCTCGATCATAGGAAGTGCTATCTGTTTTTGCGAAAAGCTATTTTTCACCACTTTGTAACTCCTCCTTGGATTTTTAATAAAAAATCTACTAAACTAAGCTACCATATACCTCAAACTCAATAAGTGAATACGTGTTTCTATCCTCTTTATCCATACAATACAACCTTACAAATCTTCCTTTTGCAGGAACATCCAACTTTATAGAATCTAAGTAACCGTCACCACTATTAGTTGTATAAACGTCTTTCCAGTCATCACCATTCTGAGACACCTGAATTTTATAACTAACAGCATGAGCTAGATCATACCACCTAAGGTTAATCTTATTTATTCGGTAAACATCCTGAAGGTCAACATAAATCCATTGTGTTTGTACTTCAGCAGATTTCCATCTTGTCCTCCAATCAGCTTCTACTACATTTCCAGCACCATACTCTGAATTTTTTTCAGAAGATGCTTTCACGGTTTTTTTTAAAGCAAGATTATACGATGGAATTTCTATATCAGCATTGTCGTAGTATTGATATTTCCCTTTAAAATCAACGACCACATCATCAATCAACATTTTCTCATGATCCCATGTTATTTTTCCGGCAGAAGGGACGATAACGATTAATAAGGCTTCATCGGGATTAATAGTGACAAAAGTTTTATGTTTTACACTTCTCGCGATAAATCCTTTACTAACACAATCATACAAATCCGATTCCTGCTCATCTAGTAAAATATCAACCTTTTTCGCCTCATCAAAGGGATTGTAGTAAAGATAGGTAGGATATGCAGGACCATGTTCAAAATCCGTTTTCAATACATCAACCTTCAAAATACCATCAACCTGGGTATTGTCATACATAGCAGCCATAATCCCAACTCCCCATGCTCCATAGGGATTAAAATTTAGGAAAGGTTTTCTTGTATCACCTGTAGAATAAGGAGTTGTTAACCCTTTATTCCGTACTCCCTCATAAGATATACAATTCACTTTTGTTACCTTATACCAATCATAATCGCTTTGCATTTCAGGGCTTATCTTGTCAGGAAAGTATAATCTTGAGTTGCTTGATACATGAAGAAGATATCTTCCTATAGCTCTGCTATATTCTGGTGAATATCGAACCATTGGAGCAATTAGTCCAGCTGTTGTATATGTATTCATAGAAAAAGCATAACCACTTGTATCCGTTGTACTGCCCGACAGTCCATAAGCATCATCATTTCCCCATCGCTCATTAATCACTCCCCAACCTGGGCGAGCACTCGATGTAGAATCGAATATATACTGAAGGAATTTACCAACTGAAAGCTTCATATTTTCTTCAGAATTCATTCTGGCAGCAAGATATGGACCATAGGAACCTAAGATTTCGTAGTATGGATTCTCCGCATATTTCTCCATTTCTTGCATACACTTTTTGGCAGCCTCGAGAAATTTAACCTCTCCCCATTTTAAATAAGCCATATATTCTATATACGCTATACCTATGGCTGCATCCGGTTCAATCCATTTCCCACTATCAACAATATCCATATCCTTAAAACTAAACCCGGTATGATCCCAATTTCCATAAAGAGCTGGAAGTGCATCAAGCCAGCTTTCTGCAATCTCTTTCATTTTTTTTAAAATCAATTCGTTCTCCGGATACAATGCTCCTAAATGATAGAACAAACAACTTGGAAAAATATCATACCAAAAGGACCCACATGAATTTTTCACATTGACATTGTTCAATACCAAACCATGCCCATTGATTGAAGCATAGTAAGCTTCACACATCGCAACAAAGTTTCTATTATTATAGTTACTCATATCTGTTCCTGAAAGACTTGCTCCGAAAACTGAGCCAATGCATGTTAATGCCTCTCCAAATTCTTGCTCTTGACCTATGTAACTAGGCAGAGCAAACATTTCACCACAATATCCAAACGTCTCTGTTTCACTTAATTTTAGTAATGGTAGATATTCTCCCTCTAACTTCTCATTAAAAATAACAGCAGTAAAATCTTGGGCTAAGCTTTTCCAATCCACAGTATGATACGGATTCGGAATCCTGGGAAAATTTTCAATATACTTAACCTTCACTTGTTTGGATTTACTCATTTTGATCCCCCTTGTTTATTCTACAATCCCGGATCTTTCAATACTTTCCGTAAACAGTCTTTGAGTAAATAAGTAAATGATTAATATTGGCAAAATAAACATAAGTCCTGATGCCATTTGGACAGGTTGAAGATTCAAGCCCGTACCGTTAACTGGAATACTTGCCCTTGCAATCTGTACCGATAAGGTTGTATTGGTTGTATATAGCAGGGATGAAAGATAGGTTTCATTCCAATGCCACACCAAGGAAAACAAGAATACCGTTATCATGGCAGGCTTAGATAGAGGGAACATAATTTTCCAAAACAATCTAAATGTACCAACTCCATCTAATGTTGCTGCTTCCTCTAGTTCTTTCGGTATTTTCCTGAAAAACTGCATGTAAATAATGATAAATATCCCACTTCTCAACCCTTGGCCGAAAAGTGCTGGTGCAATAAAAACTAGTGGCGTGCTTAAAAGGTTATATTTTTTGTATATCCATGCCAACGGAATAAAAACAGTGTTCGGAGGCACGATATAAGTTAAAATCAATAACCCAATCATTGTTTTTTTAAACGGAAAAGGCAATCTCGCAAAAGCATATCCTGCAATAGCACAAGTGATGGTCTGGACAAGGGCTGAAGGCACAGCAATAGTAATAGAATTAAACAATGATGAACTTGCTAGATTTTCCCATAAAGTTTTTCCACTCATAAATATCGGTAAGATCTGCATTTGCTTAAATGCATATTTTAAGTTGACAAATGTTGGATCCTTTGGAATCCATTTTGCAGTAGGATTAGTAAAATCAGAGAATCCTTTAAACGTGGTACTAATCATATAAATAAGAGGCTCCAAGTAAAGAATAGCAAAAGTGATTAATAAAAAATAAATAATCCCTTTCCCTATTAGGCCACCATTTTCTATGTTTGAACCGAATAAAGCTGCTTGGAGCGAGGCAAAAAAGTTCAGATTACGATTCCATAAATGATTAACGACTTGTTGTATTTTATACATTTCGTCCCTACTTCCTCGTAAGTTTTAGTGATTTTCTGAATATCATAAAAGATAAAGCTAGGAAAAGTAATATTACACCGAAATAAACCCATGAAATTGCACTAGCGTAACCAAATCCTGTATTGGAACCAAATATCTTGTCATTTACAATCTTTAAAATTGGATTTGAAGTGAGAGTAAATTGGTCAACAATGGTATAAACCGTCGATATGAAAATAAATGGCGTTATTCCTGGAAGTGTTATCTTCCAAAATATTTCCCATCCGTTTGCTCCATCTATTTTGGCAGCTTCATAGATGCTTGGACTGATACTCTGTAAACCAGCTATTAAAATTAACATCTGTACCCCTGAATACCATAGAATAATCAGGAAGTTGGCTAGGATATTGTTGATTGTGGTTTCCCAAGTCGGGCCCAAATAAGAAAACATATTTTGGGATGTGACCGAGGCAAGAAATGTAATAGTGCCTTGCTTTTGACCTACCAACTCATTAATTAAATTCCCACTTGTTAATACAACTGGCAGAAAAAATATCCCTCTAATGATGCCTCTTCCTTTTAATTTTTGATTAAGCAATAAAGCAATTACTAAGGCAAAAACAACAATAATAGGAATGATAATAATAGACTGTTGAATAAACTGAATAAATGTATTCGGTATGTCAGCGTCTTGGAAAAGAACTTTTTTAAAATTGGTCAATCCTATAAATTTGAATTGAAGATGGTCAGTCATGATCGTAACTTTATTTAGACTCATCAGGAATGAATAAATTAAAGGATAAATCCAAAATAAAGCAAGCCCAATTAGCCATAAACTTATAAATGCTAGTCCTTCTATTTTTCTTCTTGTTTCAATAGTGATTGGTTTTTTCATATTATCATTGTCCTTTTATCAATATAAAGTTCATTGGTTTCACTGTTTTCCCTTCATAGATAAACGGTTGTTCAGAGAAATTACAAATTACTTTGGTATTCTCTCCATAAGTGACTATTGAAACATCTGTCGTGAGTTTCTGATAATCAGTGATATATTGTCCATTTACAACATTTAAAACACTTTCCAGTCTTCTATACTGAGTTAATATTTTCTTTTTCCAGATGGAAAACTGTGTACTATATAAACCGTTATTTGGCACATCCATTAATTTTTGAGTAGGTTCATAGGTAACGGTAAAGCTAACATTGCCGCCATACTCTATGGCTTTAAGCATTTGCTCTTCTGGTGCACTAAATTGGTTATAATCACTAAAAACATAATTAACTAAGCCATGGAGTGCAATTTCATAGAATGGTACAGTTTCATCTAAAACTGTCAGGTAACTCCCATCCATTGGCATATCTACAAGTGTTGTGCGATTTGATAGTTCATAAGCCATCGCATTTGTTAGTCTTACATCACTAAAGTTGCTTCTTAATTTATCAAGTATAGTAGTAAACTGATTTTTCATATCACTTCTGCTGATTGGGTTATTGTTATTGAAATCAGTATTTAGTGAACTTCCAATACCTGTTTCTTGGATACCATCTACCCCATAATTTTTATACTGACTCATGCTATCATGTATAAACTTTGAAACTGATTGAATACTTAAAAAGTAATTCTCTCCGGCGTTCGTTTCATATTCAAGAGGATTTCCTAGTATATTTGTAATAGTATCCTTTCCCAGTGAAATTCCCCATCTTGATGATGTTTTTATATTATTATCCTCCAGGTATACCTTGTACCCTAAATCATGAGAGTGATTGATAAAATCTTTTAACCCTGAATTCCCTCCTAAACTACCAGAAGCAGGAAATCTATTTGGTAGTTCAACAGTGGCACCTTTTTTTCCCCAGCCATTGTAAACAACGTCTATATTTTTTACGTTGTTATGATTGAAAAAATCTAGAATCTTTCCGGCCTGTTGAAATGTAGTCATACTCACAAAAGAATTTCCTATGAAGTCAGACTTCATTGTTCCCCCAAATATATTCAACTGCAAAGGTGTTCCTTCATATGAATTGTGTTTCTCAATTCCTTTTGTCTGTACCAAATAGTTTCGATAGGTTTCCGCCATACCAATATAGTTTGCGTTATGATCGCTATTAAAATAATAATTAATAGATCTATCATTTTTTATTCCAGAGTCAGTGTATCTAAAGTATCCATTTCCATCGCTAGTACTTGTAATTACCTTGTATTTATTTCTATAAGTAAATCGAGCATATGCAGAATTAAATCCAGTTTGAACTCCTGCTGGCGACCCTATGATATCTGCATCGGAATCTCCCTTATCGATAATGCCCAATAGTGAGTTATTATCTCTTACGATTCCATAAACAGGATATAATATTTTACTCTCATTCATTGCATATTTAAGTGTAGAATCATACTTATTAAGATATGATAGGTCTTGTCCATAAACAGTACCTATAAACTGACTATTTAACCCCTTGTTACTATCAAATTTAATAATTGCTCCTGGCCCATCTGGCAAGAAAAGATACCCGTTGTTACCATTATCAGATCGTGTTGCCCCAAAGAATGGCAGAATACTGATGTCTGTAAGTAAAACCGTCTTGCTTTTATCGACTATTTTTGAACCCATGGCATTTTTAATATAATGTGCTCCAGGTTCTTCAATTAAATAAGAAGGTAAAGAAATTGTTAAATGATTGTTTTTAAGAACTAGGTCATAGGCAAGTTTAATGTTTGATCTCGTAAAATCAAAATAAACTCTGGCACCATTCTTTAGCTTATACACACTAATTTTAGTATTTTGATTATATACATTCCCTATCATCGTATTAGCAGAAGTAAAATCATTTACATAATTAAACGTAATCGGAGACGCAATATTTTGTTTCCAAAGAATATTACTTCTTTCTTTATTCAATTCTTCTACTGAAGGTTTACTTCTCCACACGTAACCGTTTTGTTTATTTACAACCTGTATGTTTCCATTATTAAAGTCTACACTAAGGGTTAAATTATTGTTTTCAGCTACCTTTTGCAAACTCTTGCCATTCAACTTGGTTAACTGTGAATTTTTCACTACCTTTTCTTGAGAAATAGAACCGATTCTTTTAGCACCTGTTTTAGCATTATTCATGTATCTAAATGAAAAAATTACAACACCAACTACTAGAATAATTACTGCCATTTTTACAATCTTTTTTATAAAATTCTTAATCATATGCTAACACCTCTCTAAGGAACTCTATCAAGAAACTATATGATTGAAGAACTATCCCATATAAAGCAAAAGAAAAAACAACAATTAGAATGGCAGTAAAGATGATTAAAAAAATGTTTTTAAAGGTTTCATATATTTCATATTCTTGAACTTCTTTCACCTGGAGATAAAGCATAATAACTACCCATGCTATAACAACAAAGATCAAAAAGCTGTAGATAGACTTTTCCGCATCTGTTAGTACATTTGATACAATTGAAATGGGAATAGAAAAGTATATATATGGCAAAAGGGCATATGCTGTCGTAATATATATCGTTTTAAAACTCCCTTGCCCATTTGCTATAGCACCTACAAGATAATTGGATAATACCCAAATAAATAAGGGAACTATACAGTAAACGAATAATTGTATTGGAGATGTTTCCTCTAACCCGTTTAAGTTAAAAACAAAGTTAGTTATTTCTTTATTCACAATTACACAGATCAAAAACAAAGCGATTAAGATTGTTGCAGAAAGGACGCTCCCCTTTCCAAAGTACTGTAATTCATAAAACCCGTCTATGGGATGCATCATGACCTGCCATGAATATTTAAGTTCCATATATAACTTCTTCATGGTTTAATCCTCAACTTCTTTATCTTTAATTTAATGTTAAATTTCTTGGCTATAAAGAATAAGCTGAACAATAGAACTAAAGCAGCTACAAGTTTATTTAAATTTTTTTGTACCCATACTACTCTTAACTGCCATAAGGCATCAGAATACATTTTTTGATTTTTTGCCAATTTTAATTCCGACAGCGATTTTGACCATTGTTGATTCTCGTAATAGATTTCGCCTAAAGCAAGATGCGCTTCATAGTAGAACACGTTCTTTTTCAGAATATCTTCCCAATAAGGTTTTGATTTTGAATATTCCCCGTTGTTATACAAATTAGTGGCTGTAAAGACCTCTTTCATGAAATTTGTTGGTTTAAAAACCTGTATTCCGTTATATGATTGGTCCACAACATAAATTTCTCCCTTAGAATTCACTGCAATACTAACAGGCATTCCAAATCTTCCAATTCTGAAATTATTACCTGTTAATTTCATTCCAAAGGATGCAAGAATATGGCCATTATTGTCATAGATAAATATCAAACCATTTTCTTTATCAACAGCATAAATAAAACCGTTTTTATCTACTGTAATGGAAGAAAAGGATAAGTCTCCATTCGCAGAAAAATTATCATTATTAACATTAAAATCGATATTGTCGAATAGATCTTCACCTTTAGTGTTTAATTTCTTTATCTGGTTAGTTGAAACATTTTGCGTACAAGTATAGACATAATTATCGTTTCCTATATATACATCACTTACTGATGCAGCTACTTGATTTGAGTTCGTAGCCAATTGTTGTTTAGTGTATAAATTCCTTTTAATGCGTTCTATAAGTGACAATTGCGTAACATTTCTTCCAAAGAACCCCTGGAATTTCCCATCAGGAGAAAGTACAGCAACTCCTTCATCGGAACCTCTTAATACAACAAACAAAAATCCTCTTTCATCGATAGACAACTGAATAGGTGCAAACATAATATTTTTAAGACTAACATCATCAGGCTTTTTATATTCCTTAAGAAATTGCCCATTTGATTGATACACTGCTATTCTTTGATTACCGGTGTCAGCAACATAAACATCACCGTTTTGCGATACGTAAACACCGTCTGGAGCGTTCAACCTTGACTTTGGATTATTTCCCATGCCGAATTCTTGCAGCAAAATTCCGTTACCATTTATTTCAACAACTCTATTATTAAAACTATCAGAAATAAACAAGTTATCATTTTTATCAATAAAAATATCATTTGGATTATTAAGACCAAGCGTGTTTACCAATTTTCCTTGATCTTGTTGATACAGTGTATTACCAATTACATTTTCCGGCATATATGGGGTTTGTATTGGAAATGGCTTACCTTCTGGCCCAAATGAAAATGATGGATAAGGGACTTTTGCAAATACAGAACTTGTACCCATATACAATGACAAAATGATGATTATAGGAATTGTGAAGATCGCTTTGTTTTTCATATATGTATTTCCCACCCCTCCATTCATTTTATTTAATTCCTGAATTCACCATGGTTTCCATTATAGACTTTTGCATGATTGCAAAGATAATGAAATTAGGCAAGAAAAGCAACAGAACTGCTGATGCGGAAGCTCCTTGATTTGCAACCGAGTTTGTTAACCCACTAGTTAATGTTGTAACAAAATAAGGTAATGTTTTCTTTGCTTCACTAATCATATAGAGTGCAGAACTGTCAGAATCCATCCAAACCGTTTGAAATGCCAGAATCATAACTGTTCCTATTGCTATCTTCACATTTGGAATCACAATCTTATAAAACGTCGTCCACGTTGAAGCTCCATCAATCTTTGCTGCTTCCAAAAGTTCCTTAGGCAACTGATCCATAAATTGTTTTATAAGAAAAACACCTACTGGTAATGCAAGTTGAGGGAGAATAAGTGCCGCATAAGTATTAATAAGTCCAAGCTTACTAATTACCAAGTACCTAGTAATGCTCACTGCTGCCGGAGAAAACATCAGAGAAACAACAATTAGTTTAAACAACATGTCTTTCCCTGGGAAATTACCTTTTGAAAATGCAAAAGCAGCAGTCGAACTAAACACAACTGTAAGAGCTACACTAATGCTTGTAACCACAATACTATTGAAAAAATACCTAGAAAAAGGAACTAGTGAATCACTCATGGTAGAAATTAAATTATTAAAATTTTGCATGGTTGGATTTTTGACAAAAAATTCTGGTGGAAACATAAATAGTTCAGATAATGGTTTAAATGCATTATTGATAATAAAAACAATCGGCATTATTGAAATAACCGCAAAAATCGTAAGGATGATTATATTAAAGTAACCAAACCCTCTAAGCCTATTAAGCTTTTTTGCTCTTAATCTGATTCGCATCACTATTCATCCTCCTTTGTTCCTAGAAAGAACCAAGTTATTTTTGTAACGGCATAGGCCGCTATTAACAACATGAATGTCAGAGCAGTTGCGTAACCAAGCTCATAACGTATAAATCCATAATCTTCGATATGATTTTGTATTAATTGTCCAGCATAATTTGGTGTTGGATTTTGACCAGAAAGCTGTACTCCGATTTGACCTGCGTTTAACGACCCCACAATGGACATTACAGCAGCAAATAACATTTGTGGTTTCATCGAAGGTAAGGTAATATACCATAACTCCTGCAAATTATTTTTAATCCCATCAATCTTTCCAGCCTCATATAGAGTGGCATCTACATTTTGAAGCCCAGCGAATAAAGATAAAAATCCTACTCCCATACTCCCCCATATTGTTACAAATATCATAATGCCTAAAAGGTAGTCTGGACTCTGTGTCCATGCAATGGGATGTGAAATAATTCCAAGATTTATGAGTAAATTATTTAAATATCCAAGTCTATCACTGCTGAATAAGACGACCCATACGGTTGAGATCATTACTCCACCTGCAATAGATGGAGTATAGATCGCCATCACATATAGTTTTTTAAATTTCTTTGGTAATTGATTAATCAACCATGCTAAAAGAAACTGCATCGCGTATCCAATAGGGCCTACAAAAATAGCAAATTTAAAAGTATTTGGAATAACGTATTTCATTAATACTGAGTCTTGGCTAAACATGATTTTAAAATTTAACAACCCTACAAACTTTGGAGGTTGAATTGAATTGAAAGAAGTAAAGGAAAGGAGCGCCGCGGTAAAAACGGGAACTACAATAAAGATAATAAAGCAAATCATAAAAGGAGCTATAAACAAATACGACGTTTTGTTTCGCTTCATTTCAAGCCATGTATTTTTCACTTTTTCCCTTCTAATCTTTGATTTTAAGATTCTATCTTCTTTCATGCTCATTTTCATTGGACTCTCCTCTTTACCAACTCATTAAGGCAATTTATTTATATTTTGTTATTTAGCTGAATTTCCTTTAGATTCTTTAATTCCAAACTCCTGTTGTTTAACATCCATTTCGGATTGAATATTTCTGACAGCCATTTCCATTTGCTGTCTAAAATTTTTCTTATCAATAACAGTAGCTGTCCATGCATTCCATAATTCCCTTGGTGTCATATACGATCCCCCTGGAACATACGGAATAGGCTTATACCATTGCAATTGATTCATAAGTACTTTTTTCACATCACTGCTCCAGGAATTCTGTTGTTCTACTACACTTGGATTAGCCGAGTACCACATAAACTCCGGGCCATCATAGTTTTGTAGATCATTGGCAAAATTAACTTGGGTTTTTGTAGATAGCCACCATTTCATAAATTGCCACGCACGGTCTTGTCTAGCTGTATTGGTTTTAAACATCATGGCTCCGTTTTGTGTTCCTGCTTCCCATCTTTGGATCATACCGTTCTGATCTTTTGTACCGGGAGCCAGTGCAATATTCCACAAACCCGAAATATCAGGGGCGCTAAGCTCTAACATAATGTACTGATCAATGGTCGTAATCCCCATTGGGGCATCCCCTTGACGGAAATGCTGATAAAAATTCACCATTTGTTCAGGCATTCCATATTTAATATAAAGATCTGTCCAGAACTGAAAAGATTTATATCCTTGTGGTGTGTTAAAAGCCAACTTTAGCCCATCTTTAGAATATACATCCACATTATTCTGAGCAAAGAAGGTTTGAAAGTCACCATACGGGTAAAAGAAATCGTTATTATGCTCTTCAAGTGTTGGAATAACTTTAATAATGTCATTCCAAGTCTGTGGAACTGCTAGGTTATATCTTTTTAATAGATCATTTCTATAGTACAAAACATTGTAAATCACTTCTTCAGGAAGCCCGTAATCTCCCCCTAGATAGCGATATGGGACTAAAGAACCCGGTACAACTTTTTTCTGTAATTCACTGTACCCTGAATATTTTTTTAAATTGACTAACGCTCCTCTTTCAGCAAAAGAATAGGTTGTATAAGAGTCAACACCTGTCGCAATATCAGGCTGCTTTCCAGCTGCATTTGCAAGGACTAGCAAATTTGCCCCAGGAGGACAGTAATTAACGTTCACCTTTATACCTGTTTTAGGTGTAAAGTATTCATTTGCATATGTCTGCAT
This sequence comes from Bacillota bacterium, assembly GCA_030705955.1. Taxonomy (GTDB): domain Bacteria; phylum Bacillota; class Bacilli; order Bacillales; family Cytobacillaceae; genus JAUZPL01. Next base: position 39,681 of record JAUZPL010000032.1, read on the forward strand.
TAAGTTTACATAGTCCTGATTTCTTTGTACCCAAACTTGTACTGTATTACTATTCATTTTTCCAGTATTGCTATCATTAGATGTAAAGGAAGCAAAAAATCCTTTAATATAAAAACTGACCTTGTCCAATAAACTTACATCTATATTTGGAAAGGTATTTTCCTTGGTTTTAAACTCTACATAATCCAATAAAAGTGGTTGAGTGCTTAGATTATTGTTCCAATCTGTGATGTTTGTATAGATAGAACTTAAGGAATCTTCCTTTTTCGGTATATTGTTTACGTTTAATGAAAGTTTTTGTAAATCCTTTGCGGCTGTGAGAAGCTCTCCAAAGGAGTTCTCCTTAAAACCTGTTAACTTACTAAGGTTTGCTGCTTGTTCTTGTACAATCCTGGCATCCTTTTTCAAAACATCATCAATGTCAGGTATGTATTGCTTTAAATCCCACATACGATAAGTATCAACATTGTTTACGCCTATAATATTATGGATTCTATAATCCAATTCACGAAGACTGCTAACGGTATTAGTAAGCTCTTTCTGTATACTTCTATATGGCGCATTTGTTACAGACAAACGGATAGTATGTTCCCCTTTTGTCAAATAAAAATCAAATGGAGTATCTCCTCCTAAAACTTTAGATTGCCAAGTTCCTCCATAAGGGAAACTTACACTTAATAATTCCTTGAATGGAACCTTACCATCAATCTCAATTTTTCTATACGAACTTAAATCCGAATTAAAGTTTTGTTTATATTTAAAAGCTATATTGTAAATACCATCCCGAGGCACTTTAAATTTCCATTCAATCCAATCATGCGGATTCGACCATGATGTACCTCCAATTGTATTAAATATCTTTTTTCCAATATCTTCTGGTGTAACACCAGGTTGTGCGGTATTTATAAGTTGTATGTTTGATCCTGACTGTGAAGATGAGTCTTCCGCCTCAAGTTTGTGATAAAATTTAAAGTTTTTTGTATTCTTAGGCAAGTTATTTTTATATGTTTCATAGTTTACAATTTCTACCGGAGATTTAATGATGATTTTACTTATAGCAATCTCACCATTCATACCTGTGAGCTCAATTTTATTTTCGCCTTTTTTAAAGTAAAACTTAAAGGGATCTTTATATCTGCTGTTTCGATCAGTCAAGTTCATTCTTGACCAATTTTTGATTTCATTTAATTTTGGGCGAATTTCATTGCCATCTGAATCCTTTTGAAACGGATATTGGCTTTTTTTATACATCCGTTCAAAAAGGAAATTGTTAGCCTCCAAAAAGGGTTGCTTTCCATTAATAAGAAGTCCTCTTTCTACTGGCTCCTGAATACGATCAGTAATATAGTACTGAAGAGAGATGTTATATAAGCCTTCAGTTGGTGCATTAAAGGAATATGTTATGTTTCCATCGCTATTATTCCAATTTAAAACATTCGATTTTCCATCTACCGAACCAATATTTATATTTGCACTGCTAGATTTAGCTATAAAATCAGCAGCTGGAATTTCCAAATTAAAATTACTAACATCTTGTATATTGGAATCCTGCCAACCTTTAAGAATTTTAGCATAGTCCTGAACAGTTACATTGTCAGCATATGCATCGGTGTTAAAGAATGGTAAGAGTAAAAAAGAGAACAAAAATATTAAAAATGTATAAAAACCTTTAACTGAATTCTTGGTTAACAGCACAATTCCACCTTCCTCAACAAAATTTGCAACAAACTATCCAATTCTTGCTCCTGTACTGGAATCAAAAAATAAAAAGGAATCCATTTCTACCGAAACTCTAACTGACATTCCATTTTCAAATCTTTCATTTGCTGCAACTCTTACAACGATTTCTTCTGTTCCAACTTTTACATAAACATATCGATCTGCGCCAACGAGTTCCGTTACATCGACGATACCTCTTAAGCTTTTTCCATCAAGTTTTTCGCCATTATCTATCTTGAGTGACAAATTCTCAGGCCTTATCCCGCCATACAGAACCCTTCCTGAATATTTTTCTACATGTTCTACCATTTCCTTCTGAATATTAAGATGAAATCTAGGATGCGAAAATAGTAAACCTTTTTCAGTTTGGATAATCTCTCCTTTAAAAAAATTCATGGCTGGCGATCCAATGAACCCTGCAACAAAACGATTAGCAGGATAGTTATATATATTCTCAGGGGTATCTACTTGTTGAATAGCCCCCTCGTTCATAACAACAATTCTATCACCCATTGTCATTGCCTCTACCTGATCATGAGTAACATAAATCGTGGTCGCTTTTAATTCTCTTTGTAATTTAATAATTTCTAATCTCATATGTACACGCATTTTTGCATCTAAGTTAGACAATGGTTCGTCCATTAGAAAGATTTTAGGGTCCCTTACAATCGCCCTTCCAAGCGCTACCCTTTGTCTTTGACCACCTGATACATTTCCTGGGAGCCTGTCTAGGAGATGCTCAATTTGAAGTTTTCTAGATTTGCTTTTGATGGTTTCGTTTATTTTAAACTTCTCCATTTTTTTCAATCTAAGACTAAAGGCCATATTCTCAAATAATGTAAGATTGGGATAAAGTGCATAATTTTGAAAGACCATGGCTATATTTCTTTTTTTGGGAGGAAGATGATTTACAAGTTGATCATCAATATAAATTTGTCCTTTTGATATACTTTCAAGACCTGCAATCATTCTAAGAGTTGTCGTTTTGCCACACCCTGATGGACCAACAAACACGATAAACTCTGAATCGTCAATCTCTAGGTTAAAATCTCTAACTGCGGGAGCAACATCTTTTGCATTGGGGTATATTTTGTATAAATTCCTTATGGATACCTTAGCCATAACCCTGATCACCCTCTATCAACAATCTATTTTCACGGAAGTAAAAATCTATCAAGGGACCTACTCATAAATTCACAGCAAGTCCCTGATATAGAACATTATTTTAAAATATTACCAGCTTGGCGGGTTATCCAATACATGAGAAGCATTGACTTTATTGTCGTATTCCTTCAATGCATCCACCAATTGCTTTTTACCACTATTAACATCTTGCGTCAGCTTTAACAAATCAGGAGTAGTATAGGAATTATTGGTATTTTTCGCTGCCTCTAGGAATCCATCATACAATGTTTTGAATGTATCATTTAACTTATACTTTGTAGTGAATGGTGGAATACCATATCCAAAGATATCTTTTCCTAATTGAGTACTAAAGGCGTATCTGTTTTCATCATATTTGAATGGATATACCTTTTCGCCACTGTCTGGATTAGTTGTGTAAGCATTATCACGGAATTCTTGGCTTGTCATGAATTTCAAGAATTGCCATGCAAGATCTTTATGTTTACTTCCTTTATAGATAGAGTAGCCAATTTCATCATCAAGTGTAGCTCTTCCATTTGGCCCTTTAGGAACATTATATACCCCTACTTTAAATGGATAGCTTTTAGCTGTTTGGTCATAAGGAACCGCCCATGTGCTAGCAACAAACATACCGGCAACGCCCTTTTCCCAGTCAACATCCCAAATAGAAGTATCAAGACCCATAGCCTTTTTCTGATCCTCTGACATAGTTGTAGCATAGTTATTTCCATATACCTGCAGATAATCTTGAATTGCTTTTATAGCATTTGGATCTTCAGCAAAATTTGAAACTTTTTTACCATTAACCTCTTTATAACCGTTTACTCCATATCCTTGAAGGAAGAAATTGAGCATACGAGGATAATCTTCAACATCTATATTTCTTGCCAAGCCTGTTCTCATATTTTTAGGGTCACTTTTATTGGTTAACGCTTTAGCATCATTCATGAAATCACTTATAGTCCAATCGTTCGTTGGATATGGAACATTAGCCTGATCGAATAAATCCAAATTTGCTACTACTGCTGCAGGCATTACATCAAATGGAATACCATATGTAGCACCATCTACTTTATGTGAATCAAGCAGTGAAGGAATAAAACTATTTTTATATTGCGGATCTTTATCTAAGTATTTGTCAAGAGGTTCAGCATAGCCGTCTTTTGTAATCGTTTTTAATATAGCTGGAACAGGACCTTCCCAGAAAAATATATCTGGCAGATCTCCACTAGCTAACCCTTTTGTAATATCATTCCAATCCTTATCAGGCGAAATATTTAGAACTAAATTCGGAAATTGACTATGGATATAATCATAGAAAGGATCACCAGGTTTACCACCCTCTCCTTCTCCTTTACGCATCCAAATATTCAAAGTACCCTTAAGTTTCTTTCTTTGTTCAGCGAGAGATTTCGAACTATTTGAATTATCTTTAACAGCAGTCCCAGAGGTTGTATTACCAGAATTAGATGAACACGCTGATAGTAACATTGCAAATACCAAGATTAGGGTCAAACTAAGCGACATTACCCTTTTTTTCATTAATTCTTCCTCCAAATCATATAATGTTTATTGCATTTTGTTTATCTAAATCTACTATTAAAAATTTTCCAAAATTTAAAGTCTGATTATCACTCCTTCCATTAACGATTATTCACTAACACTCGGAAGCTTTTTCGATTTGATATAATATAATTGTCCTGTTACAAATACGGATATGTACTATATTATACAATCCATCCCGAATAATACCGAGGTTTAAAAGTACTAAATACTTAGAAACACCATCCTACTTTTAGGGCAGTGGCCTATTACTTAACAATTTCTCCGAAACCTTTGAAGGGATAATCAATTACTATTCTCCCAACCTCACAATCACCTATACCGCTATATAAATCTACCTTTCCATCGGGACGCATAACGATTCCTGAGGTAAAGGCACAATCTATAAGTTCAGGTCTCTTTGAAGGACCTCGTGGGTAGCTTGAACGAGTTCCAATAATTTTAATGTCCTTAGCCTGATGTTCCAAAGGATCAAATACAAATGAAACATTCATATAGGATAATACTTCCTGACCATTGGGGTCAGTACTTTTGTAGGATTTATGGCCTATAACTCCTATATTGCCACTATCTAGCAAATACGCTTGGTTACAGCCACCCCATTCATTATCATCAAAAAGCTCAGGTATAAATGAAGCGCTTTCAATAACCTCAGAAGATAACTCTTCTAAACTATCAATTACAGCAAATCCAATCATAGATTCACTACCATATTTTTTTTGAATCTTTTCATTTCTCGGACGCGAAAAGACACCAATTCGTCCATCTGCCAATTCAACTAGACGAATATCTTTCATATAGTCCGGACCAGTGGTAAAGTAAAATAGATTATGTAAGTCAGTCCCTTTATAGAAATATCCATAAAAGGTATCAATAGTACCTTTACTATATCGCACATGTGTGCCACCTAGTACTAGGCTTTCTCCGATAATACTAATATAAGGGTCTTCCAGTTGATAAATCATAGAATCAGGAACGAGAGTCCATTCATCTTTCCCAGTTTTTTCAAACAGTCTAACCCAAGACCTCGCCCATTCATCACGCTTTTCAACTCGTCCAAATATATAAGTTTTCCCTTTCCAATTAAAAGGTATGGAAGAATTGTAGACATCAAAACCTTCTACTCCATTAAACTTCAGTTTCGTACTTTCGTATATTTTTGCTACACTTTCAAAATGCTCTCTTTGATTAACGAGGTTCATCTTCACTTTTTAACCTCCTTGTTTTTTTATTAACTTTAGTAATTTTATTGTAGTTCAGTAAGCTATCTTTTTCAAGTCAAAATTTTCAAAAATAAAGTTACTTTTTTATAAAAATAAAATAGTAACTTTAAATATTTTGACTGAAAATCTATTTTATATTAAAATTAAATTAGAATTCATTAATTTACTTCAATGGTTTAGACACTATAGGATTAGTTCTTTTTAATACAGATGTTTTGGCTAATACACTTAACACGCTATATTCGTTGGCGTGGTTTTTACAATGAAATTAGGCATGAAAGCTCTACTGATGTTATTCGTAATGCGGACACTCGTAATCTATTTGGAAAAACTCTACTAATATGTGTCCATTAAACTATTCTTACATTACATGTGGTTGTTTCAGAAACTATAAAGGTACAAACACTTTACAAGTATACTTTTTCAACCTTACAAATGAGGATCTTGTAAAATACGAAAACATAGCTGCTTCTATATATATGTAACCTTATTGACAATTAATGAATTACGTTTGGGGGGATTATCAATGAATAAAAAAAAGGTAACGATGCAGGATATTGCTGATTATCTTGGAATTACAAAAGTCACTGTTTCAAAGGCATTAAACGATCAACCTGGGGTTAGTAACGATTTAAGAAACCATATTTGGGAAGTTTCTAAAAAATTAGGTTATTCGAAAAAAGGAAGTTTTAAGCAGGTGAATGAAGAGAGGAAACTAGCTTTACTGATTTCGAAGCGTTTCTTTTTGGAGAGCGACAACTTTTATAGTCAAATCTATTACTATTTAAATAAAGAGTGTATCAAGAAAAACATTAGTTTAAGCTTATTTATAATAAACTCATTTGATGAAGACAACCTTGTTTTGCCTTTTTCTTATCGAAAGAATAACTTAGATGGACTATTTCTAGCTGGTGAATTTAACAGTCAGTATATTGATTCTATTGCAAAACTAGATATTCCAGTTATTGCTATTGATTTTTACAATCATAATATAAATACTGATTGTGTAATATCAGATAATTTCTATGCAAGTTATTTAGCCACAACATATTTAATTGAAAAGGGCCATAAAAATATTGGTTTTGTAGGGGATCCTAATTACACTTCGAGTGTATTAGATAGATTTTATGGTTACTTGAAGGCTATTAGACAAAATGGTCTAGAGTATAAAGAAGAATGGAACATTATTAATAATGATTCAAACGGAGTATACATTTTAGATTATTTATTACCTGATAATCTCCCAACAGCTTTTTTATGTCATTGCGACATGGCTGCTTGGAATATCTTACAAAAGCTTAAAATACAAGGAATTTCAGTACCTGAACAAATATCCCTTGTAAGTTTTGATAATACTGAACTTAGTAAGAATTGCGTCCCGCCATTAACTACGATTAATATAAGTAAAAAGGAATTTGCACATAAGTCACTTAATCAGTTACTTTGGAGGATAAATAATAGGACTACTGAACCTCAACGCATATATTTAAACACACAATTAATTGAAAGAAATTCAGTATTAACAATTAATAACGAGAATTTCAAAACGGTTTAAAAAGGAGTATTCCAATTTAAAATGGTACCTGTAGGTAGGACACTCGAAAAAAAGAGTGTTCAACCTGCAGGTATTTTTTATATACTTGAATTTCAGAATATGGGGATTAGGGGACAACATGAGTAAAATAAC
>JAUZPL010000033.1 GCA_030705955.1 Bacillota bacterium
AACAGAGGGGACTTCCCTCTGCTTTAGAACATTATCTAAAAGTACACACTGTAATATAAATTGAACCGCCGTATACGGAACCGTACGTACGGTGGTGTGAGAGGGGCGAAAATAATCAACTTATTTTCCCTCTACTCGATTAAGGAGAGGAGGAGAATGTTATGCGAATTTTAATCTTGCTTATTATTCTTATACCTGCAGCCGATATTGGGATTTTGCTTTTTTCGGGAAAAATGATTGGAGTATTGCCAACGGTTATTTTTATTTTCCTTACTGGATTTATTGGTGCATATCTTGCGAAAAAACAAGGCCTGAAAACGATTCAGGACGCAAGAGAAAAACTTAGCCGTGGACAAATACCAGGGGAATCAGTCCTTGATGGAATCTGCATTTTAATTGGGGGAACTTTGCTTATCACGCCTGGTTTTATAACAGATTTACTTGGATTATTATTGCTGCTGCCTTTCACAAGAAAACCATTTAAATGGTTCATAAGGGGCTACTTTTATAAACGGATCAAAAATGGGAAAATAAAAATTATAAAATAAAAAACGTCAACTTCCTGCAAAAGTTGACGTTTTTTATCGTTTTGGAAATTATAAAATTTCTTGATTTGGAGATAACCTTGCAAATAGTGTATCGACGTCTAGCTTCGAAGCACAGGATGTGCAAGTGCCGACGTTGCCGCAGGACGCGGCGTTTGTAGTCGGTCAGCGCCTATCCCCTCGAAGGTCTTAAGCCAACTCACTCCGGAGGTCAGGACCATCCTACGTGAGTCGTCTTAAGCTTGTCGGGGCTGACCAAGGCGCTTTCGCTTTTGTTCTAAGCCTCTTTTCCTTTAATAAATGTCCAAATATCATGAAATACATTTGCACGGTAAAGTGTTCCGATAATAACAACAATCACAGGTCCTAAAATTAACCCTAAAAACCCGAGCAGTTTAAAACCAATAAACATCGAAATTAATGTTGCAAGTGGATCTATTCCTATGCTTGAGGAAAGGATTTTAGGCTCGGAGATCTGCCTTTGGACAATGACAATAACAAAAAGAACTCCTAAACCAATAGCTAGTTTTACATCTCCACCAATGGTCTCATAGATGATCCATGGAATAAAAACACTTCCAGTACCAATATACGGGAGCAATTCTGCAATCCCAATAATTAGTGCGATTGTAATGGCATAATCTACTCTTAGGATAAGCAGCCCGATTAATATAATAATTGTAGTAATGGAAATCAGGGTTAATTGTGTTCGGATAAACCCAAATAAGGCCTTTTTTAAATCAATGAATACTTTTCTGCCGCTTTCCTTTGCTTTACCGGGTAAGATTTTTCCACCAATTGCAGAAAGCTTATACCAATCCTTACTGATAAAAAATGTCGCAAGAAAAGAGATAATTAAGACAGTAGCTGCATTTGGAAACCAGGATAAAATATTTGGTATGTTTCCAAAAAAGCTTTGAATAAATGAACCAGCAGTTGTTCCAATCTTTTTACCGACATTTTGAATATTTTCCATGATTGTATTTTGTTGGCCTACATCCAGCTTATTAAATATACTTGTTATATGATTATAAAAAGGAATAATCTGAGCAGCAAAAACCTTCTCAATATACGCGATAATAGTATCAAGATTTTCGGGGACTACTCTGGCAAGGTAGTTTGCACCGGAAACAATTTCAGCAATTAATAAAGTGATTAGACCAGCAAACAAAGCAACAATGATGATAAGTCCTAAAAATACTGCGAGTGCCCTTGGCATATGTCCCTTTTTTTCAAACAAATTAACAAGGGGATTCATCAAAAAAGCAATGATAAGCCCTATAAAAAAGGGATACGCTATTTTGGCTAAATATAAAAAAGCAATTACACCAAAAATAATGGCACACAGAACAAATATAAACCTTAGAGCTCTATTTATATAAATAGGGTTCAAAGACATACCTCCTTTATCGGGTACTATTTATGTATTTATAGTTTAACATTATATATTGAGACATGCATAATTTTCCATGCTATTAAAAAGATTGTAATAAAAGGTTTCCTACCCAAAGTAAATTTCTACTATGAACAAACAAAAAAGTGAAAATAAAGGCTTTTTGTTTGAAATAAAAATATATTAAAATAATTTATTGTAAAAGGGAGGAATCATAATGGCAAGTCAATCAGTTCTTTTCTTACTTTTATTAGTAACCGTAGGATTCATTGCTAAAAATAATTCGCTTATAATTGCTGTTTCTGTATTGTTAGTATTTAAAATCTTTGGTACCGGAGTAAAATTTTTTTCTATTCTTCAAACTAAAGGAATCAATTGGGGTGTCACCATCATAACAATTGCGGTTTTGGCACCAATTGCAAGTGGTGAAATTGGTTTTAAAGAACTAGCTGGAGCATTTAAATCTTCATATGCTTGGATTGCCCTTATTTCTGGAATTTTGGTTGCTTTGTTGGCAAAGGGTGGTGTTACTCTTCTAGCAAAAGATCCACAAATTACAACAGCCCTTGTACTAGGGACAATTATAGCTGTTGCGGTTTTTAAAGGGGTTGCTGTGGGACCATTAATTGGTGCAGGCATTGCATATACAGCTATGAGGATAATGAGATTTATTCCATAAATAACTTGTATAAAGAAGATAAATGCACACATAAACAATGTATTTTTACCCCTAATTTGGACTTTTTATTCATATTGATGGGACAGATTTGATATCTGTTTTTTTTGTGAAATAATATTTTTTTAATATTTTGAGAAGCTTACCATTCACAAAAATCTGATAATTGTTTATAATAGGACTTGTAAGCGCATCCTTTGTTACGTAAATCACATTTATAAGTTGAATGACTTATAAATTATTCTACTATTAGTGAAGTTAAGGTACTTTTTTTGTTTATGAGTTTCAATTCAACTCATTATTTGTATAAAAGAGAGGAAATATAAGAGTAATTTGTTTCACTTTTTAAATTTGCTTTTCTTTAAACCTTAACTTTACCACGGATGCATTTTTCACCGTGCTGGAGAAATTCCAGTAAGATATAGAAACGTTTTGAACAAATGGGTAATGGGGAAATTATGACGTGAAGGAGATGTTTTTCTATGACAGTAACACGTGGTCTCGAAGGGGTAGTGGCAACAACTTCCTCCATTAGTTCAATCATTGATGATACACTAACTTATGTTGGCTATAACATTGATGATTTAGCTGAAAACGCAAGCTTTGAAGAAGTAATTTATTTGTTATGGCATCGCGAGCTGCCAACACAATCCCAGTTAGATGAATTGAAAAAGCAACTAGCAGAAAATGCTTCACTTCCTAAAGAAATACTTGAACACTTCAAAATGTATCCAATAAAAGAGGTTCACCCAATGGCTGCCTTAAGGTCTGCTGTTTCTTTACTGGGTTTATATGATGATGAAGCAGATTTAATGGATGAAGAAGCAAACTATCGTAAAGCTGTACGACTTCAAGCAAAACTTCCTACAATTGTAACGGCGTTTGCCAGGGTAAGAAAAGGATTAGATCCGATCGCTCCCAGAACTGATTTAAGCTTTGCAGCTAATTTTTTATATATGCTCTCTGGAAAAGAACCTGAAGCAATTGCTATTGAAGCCTTTAATAAAGCACTTGTTCTGCATGCAGATCATGAATTAAATGCATCAACATTTACTGCTCGTGTTTGCGTTGCGACATTGTCTGATGTTTATTCAGGAATCACTGCAGCAATTGGTGCCTTAAAAGGTCCGCTTCATGGTGGGGCGAATGAAGCTGTAATGAAAATGCTAACAGAAATTGGTTCTCTAGATAATGTAGATTCTTACATTCATTCAAAGCTAGAAAATAAGGAAAAAGTTATGGGTTTTGGACATAGGGTATATCGTAATGGTGACCCACGTGCAAAGCATTTAAAAAAAATGTCCGAAAAATTAACCGAGCTTACTGGTGAACCTCATTGGTATGAGATGTCTGTTAGAATTGAAAATATTGTAACTGGCGAAAAGAAACTCCCACCAAATGTTGATTTCTATTCTGCGTCCGTTTACCATAGCTTAGGTATTGATCATGACTTGTTTACACCTATTTTTGCAGTGAGCCGTATATCAGGCTGGCTTGCACATATCTTAGAGCAATATGAAAATAACCGGTTGATTCGCCCACGTGCTGAATATACTGGTCCAGGAATGCAGAAGTATGTTTCAATTGAAAAAAGGGGTTAATATAAGGGTAAACATTTTACTTTTATATTAAAAATTGTTGTAATTAGGGTGGAATCAAGGTGAAGTAGTTTTACGTTTAGTCCGGATTCCACCACATGCTTTTTTACATATAGGAGGGAGAACAACAACAATGCAAAGTGAAAAAATCACGGTTAAAGATGGAGTATTAAACGTTCCAAACAATCCAATTGTCCCATTTATCGAGGGGGATGGGATCGGTCCAGACATTTGGGCAGCAGCTTCAAGGGTATTAGATGCTGCAGTCGAAAAAGCTTATAAAGGCGAGCGCAAAATTGAATGGAAAGAAGTACTTGCAGGTGAAAAAGCATTTAACCAAACAGGGGAATGGCTTCCAAAAGAAACACTCGATACCATTAGTGAGTATTTAATTGCGATTAAAGGACCATTAACTACTCCAGTAGGAGGAGGAATTCGTTCTTTAAACGTTGCACTTCGTCAAGAGTTAGATTTATTTGTTTGCTTACGTCCTGTAAGATGGTTTGAAGGGGTTCCATCACCAGTTAAACGTCCTCAAGATACTGATATGGTTATTTTCCGTGAGAACACTGAAGATATTTATGCAGGTATTGAGTGGCAGGAAGGCACTGAAGATGTAAAGAAAGTAATTGATTTTCTTCAAAATGAAATGGGTGTTAAGAAAATTAGATTCCCAGAAACTTCTGGAATCGGAATCAAGCCTGTTTCCCTAGAAGGTACAAGCCGTCTTGTTCGTGCTGCTATTAATTATGCAATAAAAGAAGGACGTAAATCTGTTACACTTGTTCATAAAGGGAATATCATGAAATTCACTGAGGGCGCTTTTAAAAATTGGGGCTATGAACTTGCTGAAAGAGAATTTGGTGATAAAGTATTTACTTGGGCACAATATGACCGCATTAAAGCAGAACAAGGTGCTGATGCAGCAAATAAGGCTCAGACAGAGGCAGAAGCTGCAGGGAAAATTGTTGTTAAGGATGCAATTGCTGATATTTTCTTACAACAAATTTTAACACGTCCACGTGAATTTGATGTTGTTGCCACAATGAATTTAAACGGTGATTTTATTTCTGATGCTCTTGCTGCACAGGTTGGAGGGATCGGGATTGCACCAGGTGCAAACATCAACTATGAAACAGGTCATGCTATCTTTGAAGCTACTCACGGTACAGCACCAAAGTATGCTGGTTTAGATAAAGTGAACCCTTCATCCGTTATTTTATCAGGGGTTCTAATGCTTGAACATTTAGGCTGGAATGAAGCAGCAACTCTAGTCGTAAAATCAGTTGAGAAAACCATTGCATCAAAAGTTGTTACTTATGACTTTGCACGTTTAATGGAAGGTGCAACTGAGGTTAAAACATCTGAATTTGGTGATGAATTAATTAAGAATATGGATTAATCATTTAAGGGGGCTGTTTCTTTGCAGCCCTTCTTAGGGTTTTATTTCAATTCATTTATAAAAATGCGTTTTAAAAGGGGAGAATGAATATGTCATTAAAGCGTAAAAAGGTTTCTGTAATTGGCGGCGGATTTACGGGTGCAACAACAGCATTCTTACTTGCTCAAAAAGAACTAGGTGATGTTGTTTTAGTGGATATTCCACAAATGGAGAATCCTACAAAGGGAAAGGCACTAGATATGCTAGAAGCGAGCCCGGTTCAAGGGTTTGATGCAAATATCACAGGTACCTCAAACTATGAAGATACAAAGGATTCCGATATTGTCGTTATCACAGCTGGAATTGCACGTAAACCTGGAATGAGCCGTGATGATTTAGTTCAAACGAACCAAAAAATTATGAAAAGTATAGCACAAGAGATTGTAAAATATTCTCCAAACTGTCATATCATCGTTTTAACAAACCCGGTAGATGCTATGACATACACGATTTTCAAAGAGTCTGGGCTCCCTAAAAACCGTGTAATCGGTCAATCCGGTGTACTTGATACAGCTCGCTTTAGAACATTTATTGCGCAAGAGTTAAATCTTTCAGTAAAAGATATAACTGGATTTGTTTTGGGCGGTCATGGAGATGACATGGTTCCTCTCGTTCGTTATTCCTATGCTGGTGGAATACCGCTGGAAACATTAATTCCAAAGGATCGTCTTGAGCAAATCGTTGAAAGAACAAGAAAAGGCGGCGGTGAAATTGTAAACTTGCTTGGAAACGGCAGTGCTTACTATGCACCAGCAGCATCTCTTGTAGAAATGTGCGAAGCGATTCTTAAAGATCAACGGCGTGTGCTTCCAACCATTGCTTATCTTGAAGGTGAGTATGGCTATGAAGGTATTTACCTAGGAGTTCCAACTATCCTTGGAGCAAATGGGATTGAAAAAGTAATCGAGCTAGAATTGACTAAAGAAGAAAAAGATGCTTTAGATAAATCTGTAGAGTCAGTACAAAATGTTATGAAGGTATTAGCTTAATACTAGGCAATGAAAATTCGGGGGAAGAACCCCCGAATTTTTATTCTTTCATAATCACAGAATAATAAGTAGAATTTACTTGTTATAAATTGTATGATACAAAAGAGAAAATATAGTTTAAATTGAAAACGATTACAATGGAGGGGATATGCCTATGTTACTTGGAAAGAAGCGGAAGTTGGGAAGAAGAATAGAGGAAATAACGGTTGGAGAAAAATTAACCTTAACTGAAAAAATCGAAGATAAAGATCTTCTCCTTTATTTAGGATTGACTGATGATGCCAATCCTTTATATATTCAGCATGACTATGCATCTCAAACTCCATTTGAAAAGCCAATTGTTCCAAGTATCCTGTTAACAGGAAAGATAACTTCTGCCATATCAAAATATTTACCTGGGCCAGGAAGCCATATTTTAGGGCAAGAAATTGACTTTCTTAAACCTGTTTATCATTATGCAACTGTCCAATTTTTATTTGAGGTAATGGAAGTTGATAGACCACATCATGTGATTGTCCTTAGAGTAATTGGCAAAAATGAAAAAGATGAAGAGGTAATAAGAGGAAAATTAAAAGTATGTCCACCTCATAAGCTTCAGAGACTAGATGGGAAGGTACTTGAGAATTTTTAAAAATAAATCAGAAATGGAGACGTTCACATACGTCTCCATTTCTATTTGAAAGATAAAAATAGTGTCAAGAGGTAATTCAATCTTTTTTATACTATAATATTATAGAAGTTACCAATAAATATTTATTTTTGGAGGGTTTTATGGGGAATTTTGTTTTAGTTGTAGATGATGAGCCTTCAATTGTAACATTACTAAAATATAATTTAGAGCAAGCTGGGTATTCAGTTATTACTGCTTCGGATGGAGAAGAAGGATTGGATTTAGCTGTTAAAGAGTCTCCTGATCTTTTAATTCTAGATTTAATGCTGCCAAAATTAGATGGTATGGAAGTATGCAAGCAATTAAGGCAAAAAAAGATGATGACCCCCATTTTAATGTTGACTGCGAAAGATGATGAATTTGATAAAGTTTTAGGCCTTGAGCTTGGTGCAGATGATTATATGGTGAAGCCATTTAGTCCAAGGGAAGTTGTGGCACGTGTAAAGGCGATCTTAAGAAGAACCCAGGTTTCGAGAGAAGAGTTAGATAGGAATGTAACTAGCGAAATTCTTCAAATAGGAAATTTGAAATTAATACCTGAACAATATGAAGCCTATTTTAAGGATGAATTATTAGAGTTAACGTTAAAGGAGTTTGAATTACTCCTATATCTTGTTCAAAATAAAGGGCGTGTATTAACACGTGATCAATTATTAAGCACAGTCTGGAACTATGATTTTGCTGGTGATACAAGAATTGTGGATGTTCATATTTCACATCTTCGGGACAAAATAGAAAAAGACTCTAAAAAACCTGAATATATTAAAACAATACGCGGACTAGGATATAAAATGGAGGAGCCTGTTAGGGAATGATGAAATTTCGTACAAGGCTAATTATTTCGATTATTACCTTAATTATGGCTGTCTTAGTAGGTTTAGGATTGTTGCTTGGTCAGCTTTTTAAAAGCTATTATTTACAATCTTTTAATGAGCATCTAAAAAAGGAAAGCAACATTTTAAGTCTGTATGTTACAGACCATGGCGGGTTAACTGCACTTGATAATAATGAATTGCTAGAAATTAGTAAAATGCTTAATCTTAGGGTTACCTTAACAGATACAAAGGGAATTGTATTGTTCGATAGTGGAAATTTTAATAATACAGCGAGTGAGGAACTTAAAGGAAAAATAAATGAAGTTATACAGAAAAGCCCGAAAACAATCGAGCGTGTTGAAGAAGGAAATGGCTATGATTTACATTATTATTGGAAATCCCTTGTAAAGGATGGAAAACAAGAAGGTTATCTTTTTTTAAGTACTAAGACGAGTGAATTAAAAAAAGCGTATAGCCAAATATGGTGGATTCTATCTATAAGCTTAGTAATAGCCCTTATTATTATTATTTATCTTGGTATTCGAATTGCCTCAGGGTATACGAAATCAGTTGAAACAGCAGCGAATGTTGCAATCGAGCTCTCAAAAGGAAATTATCGAGTGCGTACTCCAGTTGAACGTATGAATGCTACAGGAATTCTTGGGTCTTCTATGAACATCCTTGCTCGAACGCTTGAAGAAATGGTAAAAGAACAGGAAATTCAGAAGGACCGGCTCAGTGTATTAATTGAAAATATTGGTGCTGGCCTTATTTTAATTGATAGCAAAGGTTTTATAAATTTAATTAATAAAGGGTATATTGAAATTTTTCATGTGAATCCAACTAAATACTTAGATAAGCTTTATTACGAAGTTATCGAACACAAAGAGGTTTCCAAGCTTGTAGAAGAAATATTTATGACCGAACAAAAGGTCAGTAAACAAATGCTTCTCCCACTAGCAATTGAACGAAGATATTTTGATGTTTACGGAGTGCCTATCATTAGTTCGAATAATGTTTGGAAAGGTGTTTTACTTGTTTTCCATGATATTACTGAATTTAAAAGACTTGAACAAATGCGGAAGGATTTTGTAGCAAACGTATCACATGAATTAAAAACCCCTGTTACATCTATTAAAGGTTTTACTGAAACTCTTTTAGATGGTGCAATGAATGATAAAGAGGCTTTAAATGCATTTCTTTCGATTATCCAAAAAGAAAGTAATCGACTTCAAACATTAATACAAGACCTGCTTGATCTTTCAAAAATGGAGCAGAACAGTTTTATACTAAATATTCATGAATTTGATTTAATCTCTACCTTGAAAGAAATCATAACCATGCTAGAAAATAAAGCATCCTTAAAGAAAATAAAACTTATTTTTAATCCGGAACAGGAACATTTATGGATTAAGGGGGATGTTAATCGCCTAAAGCAGGTTTTTATTAATTTGATAGTCAATGCTATCGCATATACCCCTGAAGAAGGCACAGTAACAGTCGCGATACTTGAAATAGTTGAAAAGGTTCGTGTGTTTGTAAAAGATACAGGGATGGGAATAGAAAAAGAAGAAATCCCTCGAATCTTTGAACGTTTTTATCGGGTAGATCGAGCAAGAAGCAGAAATTCAGGTGGGACAGGCCTTGGCCTTGCCATTGTTAAACATCTTGTAGAGGCCCATAAAGGAAATATTCACGTGAAAAGTGAAATAGGAAAAGGCAGTGAATTTATTATCGAGTTGAATAAAAATTTACAATAAAAAAGTATACTTACATAAATTAGAGGAGGAAATGGAATGTCAAAAAAGAAGCTGGTCTTAATTGATGGCAATAGCATTGCCTATCGGGCTTTTTTTGCACTGCCATTACTTAATAATGATAAAGGAATCCATACAAATGCTGTTTATGGATTTACAATGATGTTAATGAAAATTATAGAGGATGAAAATCCAACACATATTCTAGTTGCATTTGATGCTGGAAAAACAACATTTCGCCATAAGACATTTGTAGAATATAAGGGGGGGAGACAAAAAACTCCACCGGAATTATCAGAGCAATTCCCTTTTATACGTGAATTATTGGATTCATACGGTATTTCAAGGTTTGAACTCGAAAACTATGAAGCAGATGATATAATCGGAACTTTATCATTATCTGCTGAAGAACAAGGGTTTGAAGTGAGAGTCATTTCTGGTGACAAGGATTTAACCCAGCTATCGAGTGAACATACGACAGTTGGTATTACACGAAAAGGGATAACAGATATCGAAGAATACACTCCCCTTCATATAAAGGAAAAGTACGGATTGGTTCCTAATCAAATTATTGATATGAAGGGGCTAATGGGTGATACGTCAGATAATATTCCTGGCGTACCAGGTGTAGGAGAAAAAACAGCGATAAAGCTTTTAAAAGAATTTAACACCCTAGAAAATTTATTAAATTCTATTGATCAAGTTTCAGGGCAAAAGTTAAAGGAAAAGCTTGAAGAATTTAAAGATCAAGCTTTAATGAGCAAAGAATTAGCAACCATTGAAAGAAAAGCACCGGTAAAGATTGACTTAGATGAAATAAAATACGAGGGCTTTAATCCCAAAAATGTCGCAACGATTTTTAAAGAGCTTGGATTTAATTCACTATTGGATAAGTTGGGAGAAGATGTATTTCCAAAAGAAGAGCAAATAATGGAGGATATTGAATATATCACTCCTGAAGAAATTACGGAGGAGATTTTTTCAGAAGAAAATTATTTTTACGTAGAAATACTGGATGATAATTATCACTATGCTGATATTATTGGTTTCTCTTTGGTAAATGATAAAGGTTATTTTTATTTGCCTACTGAAAAAGTAATTCACTCAACAGTATTTAAAGAATGGGCGGAAAATGAAAGAAGCCATAAAATAGTCTATGATACAAAACGGTCAGAGGTCTCCTTAAGACGTTTTGGTATTCACTTAAAAGGCGTAACCTTTGACACATTAATTGCTTTTTATCTCATTGACCCATCCGAAAATATCGAGGATCTTTCATCTATTGCAAAAAAATATGGAGAACAAAATATTCAATCAGACGAATCATTCTATGGTAAAGGTGCTAAAAGAAGCATTCCCGAAAAAAATGAACTTGCTAAGCATCTTGTTCGTAAAAGTCTTGCCATGTTTAATGTAAAAGAAAAATTAGAAACTCAATTAATTGAAAATGAACAGCTAGAGCTTTTCAAAGAGCTAGAACTTCCATTGTCTTTTATTTTAGCTGATATGGAATCGTATGGGGTGAAGGTTGATTTAGAGCGACTACGAGCAATGGGGGAAGAAATAAATCTCAAATTAGTTGAAATTGAAAATAAAATTTATGTGCTGGCAGGAGAAAAATTTAATATCAATTCTCCAAAACAGTTGGGTGTTATCTTATTTGAAAAATTAAATCTACCTGCCTTGAAAAAAACGAAAACAGGCTATTCAACTTCTGCAGATGTTCTGGAGAAATTAGCACCTAATCATGCAATCATTGAGGAAATCCTACACTATCGGCAATTGGGAAAGCTGCAGTCAACCTATATTGAAGGCTTGCTGAAGGTAGTGGAACCTAATGAGGAAAAGGTCCATACACGATTTAATCAGGCGTTAACTCAAACAGGAAGATTAAGCTCTACAGATCCAAATCTACAAAATATCCCTATCAGGTTAGAAGAAGGAAGAAAAATTCGACAGGCCTTTATTCCATCAGAAAAGGACTGGCTTATTTTTGCGGCAGATTATTCACAAATTGAGCTTCGGGTACTTGCCCATATTGCAGGAGATGAAAAGTTAATACAAGCTTTTAAGGATGATTTGGATATCCATACAAAAACAGCCATGGAAGTTTTTCATGTAAAAGAGGATGAGGTTACATCCAATATGAGACGCCAGGCTAAGGCTGTTAACTTTGGAATCGTTTATGGAATCAGTGATTTTGGACTTTCACAAAACCTTGGTATTACTAGGAAAGAAGCAGGGAAATTTATTGACCGCTATTTAAATAGTTATCCTCGTGTAAAGGATTACATGGATGAAATTGTGCAATCTGCAAAACAAAAAGGGTATGTTTCTACATTGATGCAAAGAAGAAGATATATACCAGAAATTACGAGTCGAAATTTTAATTTAAGAAGTTTTGCAGAAAGAACTGCTATGAATACACCTATTCAAGGGAGTGCAGCAGACATTATTAAAAAAGCAATGATTGATATGGCAGAAGAACTTAAAGTGGCTGGTTTGAAAGCACGTTTATTGCTTCAAGTTCATGACGAATTAATTTTTGAAGCACCCCAAGATGAAATTGAGATTTTGAAAAAATTAGTACCAGAAGTAATGGAAAATGCACTTGAACTCAAGGTTCCATTAAAAGTTGACTATGCCTATGGTCCAACATGGTTTGATGCAAAATAGAAAAGCGGAAGCGCCTTGGTAAGCCCTGACAAGCTTAAGACGACTCAGGCAGGATGGTCCTGACCTCCGGAGGGAGGCGGCTTAAGACCTCGAGGGGCTAGGCGAGGCACTGGCCGACTAAAAACGCCGCGTCCTGCGGCAACGTCGGCACTTGCACATCCTGTGCTTCGAAGCTAGACAAGAGTAGGTGAATAGATAGTGCCCGAAATGCCAGAAGTAGAAACGGTTAGAAAAACTTTAAAAAACTTAATTTTAAATAAACAAATTAACGACATCACTGTTCACTGGCCTAAAATAATCAAGATACCACCAGAATTCGAACAGTTCATCGATGCCCTGAAAGGCGAAACAATTGTTGATATTGGGAGAAGAGGGAAATTTCTTATCATATACACAGAACATTATGCTCTTGTTTCCCATTTGCGCATGGAAGGTAAATATAGGCTTGTTCAGAATGATGAGCCAGTGGATAAGCATACACATGTTATTTTTCATTTTACAGATAAGACAGACCTACGATATAACGATGTTCGAAAATTTGGTACCATGCATCTTTTTAAAATAGGTGAGGAGTTTCGTGAAGCACCTTTATGTGACCTTGGTCCAGAACCTTTTTCCGAGGAATTTACAGAGAAATATTTGAAAGATATCCTTGCAAAAACAAATAGAAAAATTAAAATTGCCCTTTTGGATCAAAAGCTGCTAGTTGGATTAGGGAATATATATGTAGATGAAGCATTATTTCGCTCTCGAATTCATCCAGAAAGAATGGCGAGTTCCTTGAAACCAGAAGAAATTAAGAACCTTCATGGTGAAATCGTAAAAACTTTATTGGAGGCTGTTGAAAAGGGGGGCAGTACCATTCGTTCCTATGTGAATTCACAAGGGGAAATGGGAATGTTTCAGCTTGAATTGTATGTATATGGGCGCAAAGGGGAGGAGTGTAAATGGTGTGGGACCCCTTTAGTAAAAATAGTTGTAGGTGGTAGGGGAACACATTATTGTCCAAACTGTCAAAAGTAGAATCTTTAACGAATGATGAATTGAATAACCTTGGATAGGCTTCTTCCATATACTATCGTAGTGATTTAATGGAAGGAGCTTTAAACATGGTTCAATTGTTCTCACTTCTCTTGCTCGCCATTGCACTAAGCATAGACAGCTGTAGTGTAGGTTTTACTTATGGCTTACGTAAAATGGTTTTGCCATTTAAATCAGTCCTTATTATTGCAGGTTGTTCGGCCTCATCCTTAATCATTGCAAACACAATCGGCCACGGACTTGCAAAACTTCTTTCGCCACAAATTACAGCAGGAATTGGCGGAATTATTTTAATCCTTCTTGGTGCTAGGGTTATTTATCAGTTTTTTCGTCCAGAAAAGGAAAAAGAAATACAAGAGCATGAGAAAACCATTATAAATTTTGAAATTCGTTCGATTGGTATTGCTATTAATATCTTAAAAAAACCGATGTCTGCAGACTTTGATAAGTCTGGGACTATAACTGGAATAGAGGCACTAATGCTTGGCCTTGCCTTATCATTAGACTCTTTTGGCGCAGGTATTGGGGCTTCGATGTTAGGTTACTCCCCACTATATCTTGCTCTTACAGTTGGAATTATGAGCCCATCTTTTGTTTTACTAGGAATTAAATTAGGAGCATTTTTAAATCGATTTGATTGGATTCAAAAATTTTCATTTCTACCAGGCATCCTATTAATAATCATTGGAATATGGAAAATTTAGTATCGAAAGGAATTACACATGTCATTAATTGTTGGTTTAACGGGCGGAATTGCAAGTGGAAAAAGTACAGTTTCGAATATGTTAAAGGAAATGGGAATAACAGTCATTGATGCAGATATTGAAGCCCGCTTATGTGTAGAAAAAGGTGAGCCAGCATATTTTCAAATTATAAATGAATTTGGTGGCAGTATATTAACATCCGAGGGAGAAATAGATCGTCAAAGGCTTGGTTCAATCATTTTTCATGATGAGGAAAAAAGACTTCTTCTAAATAAAATCGTTCATCCAGAGGTAAGAAGAAGAATGAACATGAAAAAAGATGTAGCCATTCAAAATGGAGAAAAGCTTGTGATTCTTGACATCCCTTTATTATTTGAAAGTAAATTAACCTATATGGTGGAAAAAACCATTCTAGTCTATGTGGATAGGGATATCCAACTAAAGAGATTAATGGAGAGAAACCATTTACCGTTAACAGAAGCTGATGCAAGAATTCAGTCTCAAATTCCCCTTAAAGAAAAAGTAAAATTAGCTGATGAAGTCATTAATAATAATGGCAATCTTATAGAAACAAAACAACAGTTACATCAAATCCTTATTTCATGGGGAGTATACAAATGATTCCGAGAAGAGAACTTACTCTTCTCTTATTTTTTTGAGTTTATCTACCACAAATACACTTAATTATGTTATACTAATTGTATAAAACGGTCTATAAAGTATAACTTTATTGTGGGAGGGGTCGTCTAATGAAGACGAGAATCGCGATAAATGGGTTTGGGAGAATAGGAAGAATGGTTTTTCGTAAAGCCATTTTTGAAAATAAACTTGATGTTATAGCCATAAATGCAAGTTATCCAGCAGAAACATTGGCACATTTAATTAAGTATGACACAGTTCATGGACCATTTAATGGAGAAGTGTCAGTACTTGAGCATGATTTAATTGTAAATGGAAAAAGAATTAAATTGCTTAGCAACCGAAACCCCGAGGAACTTCCATGGAAAGAATTAAAAGTTGATATTGTAATTGATGCAACAGGCAAATTTAATTCGCGTGAAAAAGCCTGTCTCCACCTTGATGCAGGAGCTAAAAAAGTAATTTTAACAGCCCCGGGTAAAAATGAAGACGTTACCATTGTGATGGGGGTAAATGATGATGTTTTAGATGTTGAAAGACATGAGATTATTTCAAATGCATCCTGTACAACAAACTGTTTAGCACCAGTAGCAAAGGTATTAGATGATTATTTTGGTATTGAAAATGGTTTAATGACTACTATTCATGCCTATACAAATGATCAGCGGAATATTGATAATCCACATAAGGATTTAAGAAGAGCACGTGCATGCGGACAGTCTATTATTCCAACATCAACAGGAGCAGCAAAGGCTTTGGCACTTGTATTGCCAAAACTAAAAGGAAAATTGCATGGTCTGTCACTAAGGGTTCCAACCCCCAATGTTTCACTAGTTGACTTAGTTGTTGATCTTAAAAAGGATGTAACGGTGGATGATATTAACCATGCATTTTTGGAAGCCGCCAATGGGCCCTTAAAAGGTATACTTGGAATTACAATGGAACCGCTAGTCTCTGTGGATTTTAACACAAATGAGCACTCTGCGATTGTAGATGGACTTTCTACATTGGTTATGGGAACAAATAAGGTAAAGGTATTAGCATGGTATGATAATGAATGGGGATACTCTTCAAGAGTTGTTGATCTAGCTGTATTCGTTGCAAGTGAAATGCTAAAAGTATCTCACGTTAAGGTTGGATGATGAAAACGGCTGCCATTTGGCAGCCGTTTTTTTGAATTATATACTAAAATTAGAGGTGTAAAGGTACACTTCTTTTTAATTTTCTTTATTATGTTGTAAACTATAGGAAAACCCACTGATTGAAGTTTCAACTTAATGGAGGAAATGAATATGGCATTAAAAGATATTTTTTTGCGTTTTAGAAAAGAAATCGAAACAACGGAAACATATCCTGACGATCAATTGAAAACCCATTTTTATAAAGGAACCTTTAACCAATTATTTACATCTGTAGAACAAATATTTCGCCAAGACGCAGACTGCCGTATTTCTACCGTTTCAAAAGAACATGGTGAAATTGCTATTGAAATAAACAAACCCATACCATGTTTTTTAATTGTCACAATTATTTCTGAAAAACCATTAGAAACAGCAGTTGATTTTACCATTTCAACAGAACGAACTGTTTTATTGGGTACATATCCAGTTTTAAAACATAGAATTATTTCATTTTATGAACGTATAAACAAAGTACACCATTTATCTAGAGTAGGGAAAAAGATATAATGGTTGTACTTGTGTTACAATAGTCTTTTTAATAAAATATTTATAGGTAGAATTCAAAAATGAAATTCTAAATGTTTTTTGAAACTTTGCTACTGAAAAATTTTCATTTTTAAACATTCCAATAAGAATTTGGAGCTGATGTATTCGTGAAATGCCCTTCATGTCAAAATTATGGGACACGTGTACTTGATTCCCGACCTATAGATGATGGGCGAGCAACGAGGCGCAGACGGGAATGCGAAGAATGCGGATACCGTTTTACCACTTTTGAAAAGATTGAAGAGATCCCTTTAATCGTTGTTAAAAAAGATGGGACCCGTGAGGAATTTAGTCGTGAAAAAATCTTGCGGGGCTTAATTAAGGCTTGTGAAAAGCGACCTGTTTCCTTGAGAGAGCTTGAGGAAATTACTCTTGGTGTTGAAAAAGAACTAAGAAATCAGGGGATTTCGGAAATTAAGAGTGAAGCAATTGGCGATATGGTAATGGATAGGCTAGTTTTTGTTGATGAAGTTGCCTATGTAAGATTTGCTTCTGTCTATCGTCAATTTAAAGATATAAATGTATTTATAGAAGAATTAAAAGAATTAATCAAAGATAAGTCCTAAGGAGCTGAATGTTAAGCTCCTTTCATTTCTTTTAAAGAAGTAAAAGGATTTGCCACTGGTCAAGGCGCTTGCGCTTTTCTTAGCTAATCAGAATTTATATCCATAAATTCTGAACGCATAAGTGCAACTAGGCAATCGCCTGCGCTAAGGCTTGGCGCTAGCCAAGTTTTCTTTATGAATGGGGTTGTAAACAAATGGGACAACACTGGCAGGAACTCGTTCCAATTGATCGTTATATTGTCGCGACAAGTGGTCTCTTGCATGAATATGATCGAAAAGTCTTAACGTTTTTATATCAGCCTCTAATTGGGTCCACCTGTCTCAGTTTATATATGACACTATGGGGAGAGGTTGAGGAAAATAAGTTATGGTCTGAATCCTCCTCCCACCATTTACTGATGAATCTGATGAGTATGAATTTAAAAGATATTTACGATGGACGGCTCAAATTAGAAGGAATTGGGCTTTTGAAAACATTTGTAAAAGAGGAAGAGGGGGAGCGGTCTTTTATTTACGAGCTACAGCCCCCACTTACACCAGAACAGTTTTTTTTAGATGGAATGTTAAATATTTATTTGTACAGAAAAATTGGTAAAAATCATTTTGTTCGCCTAAAGCGTTTTTTTAGTGTCCAAAAAAAGCCTTTAGAAAAAGAATATAATGAAGTGACTAAACCCTTTCAAGATGTTTTTGAATCTGTCTCTACTTCAAGCATCCAATACTTTCAAGAGAATTCTATTGATTTAGAATCAGATGCTAATAAGGTATTTGTGGGACGTGGAAAACAGTTGGAAATTCAAATTGATCCTGCTGTCTTTAATTTTGAACTTCTGCTTGCCGGGTTAAATGAATCCCTTGTACCAAAAAAAGCATTAACCAAAAAGGTAAAAGAAGTAATTAGTAATCTTGCTTTTCTTTATCATATAGATTCCATTGAAATGAAGAATATTATTTTAGATGCCATTGATGAAGAGAATGAAATTAATATTGAGGAATTAAGGAAATCTGCACGGGATTGGTATCAATTAGCAAATGCCGACCAATTGCCTGGTTTAATTGAAAGACTACAGCCCGTAGCCCATCAATCACAGCAAACACAACCAAAAACGCAGGAAGAAAAACTAATTCGATATTTAGAGACCACTTCTCCATTACAGGTATTAAAAGATCTTTCCGGTGGGGTGGTGCCATCAAATTCAGATATTCAAATTATTGAAGAAGTCATGTTTAAACAAAAGCTGCTTCCAGGTGTGGTGAATGTGCTAATTCAGTTTGTCATGTTAAGAACAGACATGAAATTAACAAAAGGGTATGTTGAGAAAATTGCCAGCCACTGGACGAGGAAACAAGTGAAAACGGTCAAAGAGGCTATGGATTTAGCTAAAAACGAACATCGAACCTATCTTGATTGGAGCAACAGTAAAAAAAGTGGAAGATCTACAAAACAAAAGCCAATTCGAACCGAATTTTTGCCTGATTGGTTTGATGGTGAGAATTCTAAACAAGGGGAAAATATTCAGCATGAAAATGATGTGAATCTAGAAGCCAAAAAGAAAGAAATTGAAGAAAAACTCAAGGCTTTTCGAAAATAGGAGGTGAAACTTTGTGGAAAGGATAAATCAAACATTAAAACGACTATCTTCTAATGAAAATTTTCAAAAAAGATACCAACAAATGAGAAAAACTGTTCTCGAACACCCAGATATTAAAGCTTTTCTAGAAGAAAATCAGGCTGTTATAACTGAAGATATGATTGAAAAAAGCATGGCAAAGCTTTTTGAATATAGCACTCAGACCAGGGATTGCAACCAGTGCCCAAGTCTTGAAGAGTGTATGAATATAATGAAAGGCTACCAGCCTAAATTAGTCTTAACAAGAAATTCAATTGATGTTCAATATGAACCTTGTCAAAGAAAAATAATAAATGATGAAAAGAAGAAAAATGAACGGCTGATTAAAAGCCTTTATGTACCAAGTGAAATTTTACATGCTTCCTTTGATGACTTTGAGAAGGATTTTGGAAGAATTGATGCACTTGATCAGGCTGCTTCATTCTTAATGAATTATGAACCCGGTAAAAAATTAAAAGGAATCTATTTTTATGGGAAATTCGGTGTAGGAAAGTCATTCCTCCTAGGAGCCATAGCAAATGAGCTTGTTAAAAAAAGAATTTCCTCCATGATTGTATATGTTCCTGAACTATTAAGAGAAATGAAAAGCTCTATTGGAGATTCCACATTAAATGAAAAAATAGAGGCATTAAAAAAAGAATCCATATTAATGCTGGATGATATCGGTGCTGAAATGGTTTCAAGCTGGACAAGGGATGAAATTTTGGGACCTATTCTACAATTTAGAATGCTGGAAAATCTCCCGACCTTTTTTACCTCGAATTTTGATTTTCAAGGTCTTGAGCACCATTTGACTTATAGTCAGCGCGGTGAAGAAGAGAAAATGAAGGCTCGCCGAATGATGGAGCGGATTCGTTATCTTAGTGAACCAGTGTTAGTAGATGGTCCAAATAGAAGAGATATTTAGAAATGATGAGAACCTGCTTCATTGGAGCAGGTTTTTATTTTTGAACTAGCTCTTTAGCCACTTCTATTTTGTCCAAGTTCCCCATATACATTACTACCGAGAAAAATTGGGTTTAAGGGGGAATTTGGTTGGCAGAAATCATCTTCCAAAGCAATGGTGATGCGAAAAAATTTTTTCAACTCCTGCTTAAATATTTAGATTTAGATTCAGATAATCAAGTAATTCTTCTAGATGAAGATCGACATATAGTAAGGGTTATCGATTCAGAAACGTCTATCTGCTACCTTGACCAAGTAAAAGAAGCTTTCTATGAGTTTATCATTAAAGTAAAACGTGATGATTGGTTCAGGGAGATACTAAAGGAACACTACTATTATGAAGATGATGAAGAACAGCAGCAAATCTTAGATGTTATTTATTCTATTCTCGAAGGTGAAAGAGAAGATTTATTTGCACTTTTGAAAAAGACAAACGAGGAACCACGGATCAAGGAGGCTATCAACCAAGTTTTTCAAGAAAATATTTCACTTTCTTTTGATTCTTTTGCTAAATTTCGATTAAAATCCTATTTTTCAGTATTAGAAGGATATGTAGAAATTTCAATTGATGAGTATATTATGGAACAGGAATATCAAATGTTTGTCCAGACACTTCGCGATTTTCTTCTGAATCGACAGCCTAGGATGGATTTACTGCATTTACTCGTTGATGAGGAAATTACCTTCTACACCGAAGAATGGGAAGAAGTAAAAAGGGGAGAACTAGTAAAAATGATTGACCGCAAGCTGTTGTTCAATCATCCGATTTATGTGGACTCTGTTTCTATAGCTCCACTTTTATCTATAGCTCCAAACACCATTTTACTTTATACAAAAAATCCCGAAGAACCATTGGTTCGAACAATAAAAAACATCTTTGAAGAAAGAGTTGAGATCCATTCTTTTCAAACGTTTTGTAAAAAAATAGGTTGGGATATAAATAAAATAGTATCCGATAATGGTGCATAAATATTTTCACATGTATCAGCCTATTGATTTTTGGAAAAATAATGATTATAATAACGTACATACTAAATTATGTGTAAAAGTAATGATGAGGACAATAGTATTCTGTTTCGGTTTATAGAGAGGGAAGTCTAGGCTGAAAGCTTCCTAACATGAAAAGAATACTTACCACCTTTAAACTTCAGCTGTGAAAACATCTATTTGATGATAGTAATTGCTGACGGCAAAAACCGTTATTTTCCTAAAGTCGTTTTATTTTTTTATAAAACGAAAATTTGGGTGGAACCACGTGTTAATTTAACTCGTCCCTTTTCCTAGGGACGGGTTTTTTATTTTTTAATAGAAAAAGGAGGAGTAAAAAATGTCAGACGTTGTGAAAATTTCGTTTCCTGATGGTGCAGTAAAGGAGTTTCCAAAGGGAACGACAACTGAGGATATTGCTGCATCTATTAGCCCGGGCTTAAAGAAAAAAGCTATCGCGGGAAAATGGAATGGAAATATGGTCGATCTTCGTCGTCCAATTATGGAGGATGGTTCAATAGAAATCATTACACCGGATTCAAGTGACGCACTAGAGGTTTTACGTCATAGTACAGCTCATTTAATGGCACAAGCGATTAAACGGTTATATCCAAATGTAAAACTTGGTGTTGGCCCCGTTATTGAAGGTGGATTTTATTACGATATCGACCTTGAGCAATCTTTAACTCCGGAAGATCTGCCATTGATTGAAAAAGAAATGGCTAAAATTGTGAATGAAAATATTGAAGTCGTTCGAAAGGAAGTTAGCAGACAAGAAGCTGTACAGCTTTTTAAAGAAGCTTACGACCCATATAAACTTGAATTAATAGAGGCAATTCCTGTAAATGAAACAGTAACGATTTATGAACAAGGTGAGTTCTTCGATCTTTGCCGTGGCGTTCACGTACCATCAACAGGAAAAATTAAAGAATTCAAGTTATTAAGTATTGCTGGAGCATACTGGCGTGGTAATAGTGATAATAAAATGCTTCAACGTATATATGGAACAGCTTTCTTTAAGAAAGAAGACTTGGCCGAACACCTTCGTTTACTCGAGGAAGCAAAAGAACGTGACCATCGCAAAATTGGAAAAGAATTAAACTTATTTACTACATCACAAAAAGTAGGACAAGGCTTACCGCTGTGGCTTCCAAAAGGTGCAACCATTCGCAGAATCATTGAACGGTATATTGTAGATAAGGAACAGCGCTTAGGGTATGACCATGTCTATACTCCAATTATGGGTAGTGTCGAGCTTTATAAAACATCCGGACACTGGGATCACTACCATGAAGATATGTTCCCTGTCATGGAAATGGATAATGAACAATTAGTTCTTCGTCCAATGAACTGTCCACACCATATGATGGTTTATAAAAATAGTATTCACAGCTATCGTGAGCTTCCAATTCGTATTGCCGAGCTTGGATTGATGCATCGTTATGAAATGTCTGGCGCATTATCAGGCCTTCAACGGGTACGTGGTATGACACTAAATGATTCACATATTTTTGTTCGTCCAGATCAGATCAAGGATGAATTCCAACGTGTTGTCAGCTTAATTCTAGATGTGTATAAAGACTTTAGTATTACCGACTATTCGTTCCGTCTTTCATACCGTGATCCACAAGATAAAGCGAAATATTTTGATGATGATGCTATGTGGGAAAAAGCTCAAAGCATGCTGAAAGAAGCGATGGATGATTTAGGACTTGAATACTTTGAAGCAGAAGGCGAAGCAGCATTCTACGGCCCTAAGCTCGATGTTCAGGTTAGAACGGCTCTTGGAAAAGATGAAACTCTTTCTACTGTACAATTGGACTTCTTACTCCCAGAACGCTTTGATTTAACATACGTTGGCGAAGATGGAAAGCAGCATCGCCCAGTCGTTATTCACCGCGGGGTAGTATCCACAATGGAACGTTTTGTCGCGTATCTTATTGAGGAATATAAAGGTGCATTCCCAACATGGTTAGCACCTGTTCAAGTACAAGTGATTCCAGTATCACCAGGAGTTCATTATGAATATGCAAGAAAAGTTCAAGAAGAACTTAAGAGTGAAGGTTTCCGGGTTGAATTAGATAGCCGAGATGAAAAAATAGGTTATAAAATTCGTGAAGCACAAATGCAAAAAATTCCTTACATGCTCGTTGTAGGGGATAAAGAAGTTCAAGAAAATGCAGTGAATGTTCGTAAATATGGAGAACAAAGTTCTGAAACAGTTCCATTTGCAAACTTTCTTGCATCGCTTAAAGATGAAGTGAAAAAAGGTTAAAAATATATTGAAAAAGATGAATGATTTTGCTAAAATACAATTTGTTGATGTAAAAATCATTGTTTGACATTTCATCTTTGATTATGATATAGTTACTAAGGTAAAATTAAATACGAATTTTTGGTAAAAGAAGAAGCACCCGCTTCTCACCTGATTGACGCAACTGTTGTTGGCAGGTTTTACGTGAACGAATCTTGATTCATTGTTTATGTTTCGTAAAGTGTGGGTGTGTTCATCCACACTTTTTTGTTTATGTACTTAAAAAAACTATATGCCAATTCAACGTTGCGTCGGGTAATTCAGGGTACTTCTTGACCAAATCGTTGTATTTGTGATAAAACCTTGGAGGTGGCTAATTATTAGCAAAGATATGTTGTTAAACGAGGGCATTCGTGCTCGCGAAATTCGTCTTATCGATCAAAATGGCGAGCAGTTGGGGATAAAATCAAAAAATGAAGCGCTTGAAATTGCAGCGCGCGTTAATCTTGATCTAGTACTTGTTGCACCGAATGCAAAACCACCGGTAGGACGTATTATGGACTACGGTAAATTCAAGTTCGAGCAGCAGAAGAAAGAAAAAGAAGCACGTAAGAATCAAAAGATTATCACCACTAAAGAAGTTCGTCTTAGTCCGACAATTGATGAACATGATTTTAATACGAAGCTTCGTAATGCAATCAAATTCCTTGAAAAAGGTGACAAGGTAAAAGCATCAATCCGTTTTAAAGGACGTGCCATTACCCATAAAGAAATCGGTCAACGTGTTTTAGACCGCTTTTCTGAGGCGTGCAAGGAAGTTGCAACGATTGAGTCACATCCTAAGATGGATGGACGTAGCATGTTCCTAGTTTTAGCACCTAAAAACGACAAGTAATAGGGAGGAATTCCAAATGCCAAAAATGAAAACACACCGCGGCGCTGCAAAGCGTGTTAAAAGAACTGGTTCAGGTAAATTAAAACGTGACCACGCATATACTAGCCATTTATTTGCAAATAAATCAACAAAAGCAAAGCGTAAACTTCGTAAGTCAACTGTTATTTCTAAAGGTGATTTCAAACGCATCCGTCAATTGTTAGCAAATATTAAGTAATCGAGTGTCGATTTAAATAGGAGGGAAATTACATGCCACGTGTAAAAGGCGGTACAGTTACTCGCAAACGTCGTAAAAAAGTTCTTAAATTAGCTAAAGGTTATTACGGTTCAAAACATACTTTATATAAAGTTGCTAACCAACAGGTTATGAAATCCTTAATGTATGCATTCCGTGACCGTCGTCAGAAAAAACGCGACTTCCGCAAACTTTGGATTACTCGTATCAATGCAGCAGCACGCATCAATGGCTTATCTTACAGCCGTTTAATGCATGGTCTTAAGCTTGCAGGTATTGAAGTAAACCGTAAAATGCTTTCTGAATTAGCAGTAAGTGATGCAGGTGCATTTGCTGAGTTAGCAAATGCTGCAAAACAACAATATAACAAGTAATAGGAAAATTGAAGTGCCTTGTTTAGCCCCGACAAGCTTAAGACTCTACCCGCAGGACGGTCTTGACCTCCAGAGGGTAGAGTCTTAAGACCTCGAGGGTAGGCACTGAAACTAGACAAAAAAGCCATCACCTTTTAAAGGGATGGCTTTTTCTATAAGGAGTGGGGAAATGAAGGAGTTCCTTTGGTTTTATTTAATTATGAATATTTATGGGCTCTTCTTAATGTGGACGGATAAAAAGAGGGCAATTCATCATCAATACCGTATCCGAGAGAGAACCCTTTGGTTAGTTGCACTTTTTGGAGGTGCAGTTGGAACTACAATAGGGATGCAAATGTTTCGGCATAAAACAAAACATATTAATTTTAAAATTGGATTTCCCCTGTTAGCCATTTTGGATATTTTTCTTGTTTTCTATATGCTTGTAAAATAAATACGGTTGCTAAAAAATTTTTAAAGAGGTGGCAAGAAAATGAGAGTAGAAAAATTGTTTTCCATGCAAAAAGAACTCGACAGCTTTATAGAAGAAAAGCATCAATTACAGCAAGAAAATTTATTTGATCGTAAAATTCTTGCCTTATTAGTAGAGATTGGGGAACTTGCAAATGAAACAAGATGCTTTAAATTTTGGAGTGTTAAACCCTCATCTGAAAAAAAAATTATTTTAGAAGAATTTGTTGATGGCATTCATTTTATATTATCCCTTGGAATTGAGTGCAGTTTTGATAAGGAAGTACTTGAAATAAATCCTTCGTCATCGTCTCTTTCAATCACTGAGCAGTTTATACATATTTATCAAATGGTTGGAGCCTTTCAAAAATCTAAAAATATAAATGATTTTATTCAAATAATAGAATCTTACTTGCAGTTAGCCTCCTTACTTGGAATTTCTGATTTAGAAATAGAGCAAGCATACATTCAAAAAAATGAAGTAAATTATAAAAGGCAGCATAATAACTATTAGCAGAAAATTTGTAAATTTAATGTTTTATTCGTTATAATGTATGTTGTACATACGAAAATTTAGGGGGTCTAAAAATGGCTAAATTGGATGAAACATTAATCATGTTAAAAGATTTAACCGATGCAAAAGGTGTCCCAGGGAATGAACGTGAAGTTCGAGAAGTAATGAAAAAATACATAGCACCTTATGCCGATGAAATTTCTACTGATGGACTTGGAAGCTTAATTGCTAAAAAGGTGGGAAAAGAAGGCGGACCAAAAATAATGGTAGCCGGACACCTTGATGAAGTAGGGTTTATGGTTACGCAAATTGATGACAAAGGATTTCTTCGTTTTCAGCCAGTAGGTGGATGGTGGTCACAGGTTATGCTTGCACAACGTGTAACCATTGTAACAAAAAAAGGTGATGTAACAGGTATTATTGGATCAAAACCACCCCATATTTTATCACCAGAGGCTCGTAAAAAGCCGGTAGAGATTAAAGATATGTTTATCGATGTAGGCGCTTCCAGTCGTGAAGAGGCGGATGGTTGGGGTATTCGTCCAGGGGATATGGTTGTTCCATATTTTGAATTTACTGTTATGAACAATGAAAAAATGCTATTAGCAAAAGCGTGGGATAATCGAATTGGCTGTGCCATTGCGATTGATGTTTTAAAACAGCTTCAAGGCCAAGACCATCCAAACGTTGTTTATGGTGTTGGAGCTATTCAAGAAGAAGTTGGTCTTAGGGGAGCCAAAACAGCAGCTAATAAAATAGAACCGGATATTGGTTTTGCGGTTGATGTAGGTATTGCTGGGGATACTCCTGGGGTTACTGAAAAAGAAGCACTCAGCAAAATGGGTAAAGGTCCGCAAGTTATTTTATATGATGCGTCCATGGTTTCACATAAGGGATTACGTGATTTCGTCACAAACCTTGCTGATGAGCTAAATATTCCATATCAATTTGACTCTGTACCTGGTGGGGGAACAGATGCAGGTTCTATTCATTTGACACATAATGGAGTTCCTGCTCTTGCTATTACCATTGCAACACGGTATATCCATTCACATGCGGCAATGCTTCATCGCGATGATTTTGAAAATGCGGTAAAACTCATTGTAGAAGTAATTAAGCGCCTAGATCGTGAAACAGTTGATCGGATTACATTAGAATAGTTCAAATAAAAAACCCTCAGAGATCTGAGGGTTTTTACATATTGATAATATAATAATTCAAAAAAAGGTATAATTCCCTCGGTAATGAGGATTATACCTTTTCAAAATAGGACCTTTTTGAGTGGCCTTCTAAAGATTACAGTATTTTTATTTTACTTTAATCCAGATTCCAGTGTTTTTAGCATTTCTTGCTTCTCTTCTGTTGAAGAGTTTTTCCAAATAACCTCAAATAAAACGCCAAGACCTGGAAGCATCTTTTCTTCCCCATTATGAATAGCATCGACAATTGTATCTTCAAGCTCCTCTTGAGTATTTCCTGAAACATTGTGGATAACGGCATTACGCAAATTTAAGTTCATATTCTTCACTCCTAGCCTAAACTGTACTTCATTAATATCTTTTCTAATTACGGTTTTATTATGTATACAAGTTACGTTATAATTAGGAAATGAAAGAGTATTGAAAAAGGGGAAATGGTGTTGAAACACATTCACTCTATAAATAATCCACTTGTAAAGCAGTGGAAAAGACTTTTGACAAAGAAAGAACGAGACAAATCAGGGTTATTCCTTGTAGAAGGATTTCATTTAGTAGAAGAAGCTTTAAACCAAAGAGAACAGCTATTGGAAATCATTTTATCGGAAAGAGTAGAATTGCCTGCAAGATGGGATATTGGTTCTATTCCAGTTACGACAATTACTGAAGAAATTACAAATGAGCTTTCCGATACTGAAACAACTCAAGGAATATATGCTGTTTGCCGACAAGAGGGAAAAAGGACTCTTCAAGAGGCAAAGACCTTTTTACTCATTGATGCTGTTCAGGATCCTGGTAATTTAGGGACGATGATTCGAACTGCAGATGCAGCAGGAATTGATGCAGTCATTGTAGGAAATGGCAGTGTAGATATTTTTAATGCTAAAGTAGTAAGGTCTGCTCAAGGAAGCCATTTTCATCTTCCGCTTCTAAAAGGAAATCTTAATGAATGGATAGAAGATCTAAAAAAAGAGAATATTCCTGTTTATGGAACCGCTCTTGAAAATGCAAAGGTTTATACAAAGACTCTACCAACAAGTAGATTTGCCTTAATCGTTGGAAACGAGGGAAAAGGTGTAGAGAAAGAACTTTTAGATAAGACTACAGCTAATCTTTACATCCCCATATTTGGAAAGAGTGAATCATTAAATGTTGCTGTTGCAACGGGGATTCTCCTTTATTATTTAAGAAGCGTTTGAAAGTAGAAGGAATTTAGTATATAATAATCAACAAAATTGATAAAAACAAAAACAATGACGGAGAAAAGTATCTTATGATCGCCCATTAAGGGAGAGGATGCCCTGACTGCAAGCATCTTTATGGAAATGATAAGAGAAGTTCACCTCCAGAGTTGGCATCGGGACCATTTCTAGGAATGTAAAGATGCTTCCGGCGAATGCCGTTATCCGAATGAAGCCGACACGACATGTTTTTACTTATCGTGTTTTAAAGGGTGGTACCGCGAAATCAACCTCGTCCCTTACCAGGGATGGGGTTTTTTTGTTTTTATTGAAATAAAAGAGAGTTAAAAAATTCGAACTAAGAAAAATGTTTAGCAATTGCGCCTAGCCCACTGATATTAACTCGTAAATAAGCAAGGTGCATATGGCTTTTCGAAACAAGGAGGATTAAAATGCAGGAGCAATTAAAAGAATTGCAGACAGCGGCAATTCAGAAGGTTGAACAATCAGCAAATTTAAAAGAATTAAATGAAGTACGTGTTGCTTATTTAGGTAAAAAAAGCCCAATAACTGAAGTGTTAAGAGGAATGGGAAAGCTTTCGGCAGGAGAACGCCCGAAAATGGGGGCATTGGTAAATGAAGTACGCGAAAGGATCACTGAAAAAATAGAACAAAAACAAAAGGAATTAGAGGATGCGGCAGTTTTTGAAAAATTAGCCTCTGAAACAATTGATGTGACTCTCCCAGGACGTCCGTTGAAAGAAGGAAATCATCATCCTTTAACAAAAATAATAGAAGAAATCGAAGACTTATTTATTGGAATGGGCTATCAAGTAGCAGAAGGCCCAGAAGTAGAACAAGATTACTATAACTTTGAAGCACTTAATTTGCCTAAAGGCCACCCTGCAAGGGATATGCAGGATTCCTTCTATATTACGGAAGAAATTTTGCTTAGAACCCATACATCACCTGTTCAAGCAAGAACAATGGAAAAGAACAAAGGTAAAGGTCCTATTAAAATTATTTGTCCAGGAAAGGTATACCGTCGTGACAATGATGATGCAACACACTCCCATCAATTTATGCAAATTGAAGGACTAGTTGTGGGAGAAAACATTCGTATGAGTGATTTGAAGGGTACCTTGGAGGTTTTTGCGAAGAAGATGTTTGGTAAAGACCGTGAAATTCGCTTAAGGCCAAGCTTTTTCCCTTTCACAGAGCCATCAGTTGAGATGGATATTTCATGCAAAATATGCGGTGGTACCGGCTGTAGTGTATGTAAAAAGACAGGCTGGATTGAAATTCTTGGTGCTGGAATGGTTCATCCAAATGTTCTTGAAATGGCTGGTTATGATTCTAAAAAATATACTGGATTTGCATTTGGAATGGGTCCAGAAAGAATTGCCATGCTGAAATATGGTGTAGATGATATCCGTCATTTCTATACAAACGATGTACGGTTCCTAAAACAATTTTCGGCACATGAGTAAACAAGAGGAGGAAATAAAAACATGTTTGTTTCATATAAATGGCTCCAGGAATATGTAGATTTATCTGGAGTAACGGCAGAAGAATTAGCACAAAAAGTTACAAAAAGCGGAATTGAAGTAGAAGGTGTAGAGGTTCTTAATGAAGGAATTATGGGTGTGGTGATTGGCTATATCCTTGAGCGTGAGCAACACCCAAATGCTGATAAATTAAGCAAGTGTCTTGTAGATATCGGTGGGGAACAGCCAATTCAAATTATTTGCGGCGCTAAAAATGTGGCAAAAGGACAAAAAGTAGCGGTTGCAACTGTCGGAGCGGTTCTTCCAGGAAATTTTAAAATTAAAAAGGCAAAGCTTCGTGGTGAAGAATCAAACGGAATGATTTGCTCCCTTCAAGAACTTGGTATGGAAGGAAAGATTATTCCAAAAGAATATTCAGAAGGAATCTTTGTTTTTCCAGCGGATGCCCCTGTTGGAACAGATGCCATTGAACTATTAAATCGTGATGACGCAGTTCTTGAATTAGGTTTAACACCAAACCGTGCAGATTGTTTAAGTATGCTTGGTGTAGCATATGAAGTGGCTGCCATTTTAAATAGGGAAGTTAAACTTCCACAAATAGATTTAAATCCAGCACAAGAAAAGGCTTCTGATTACATAAAAATCAATGTTGAAGCAAAAGAAGATAACCCACTATATGTGGCAAAAGTAATTAAAAATGTAAAAATCGGTCCTTCACCGCTTTGGATGCAAACTCGTTTAATGTCGGCAGGAATTCGACCGCATAATAATGTAGTTGATATCACGAATTATATTTTGTTGGAGTACGGGCAGCCATTACATGCTTTTGATTATGACCGTTTAGGATCAAAGGAAATTCTGGTTCGCCGGGCAAAAGAGGGTGAAACGATTCAAACATTGGATGATGTCAATCGTACATTAACTTCTGATCATCTTGTTATTACAAATGGGGACGAGCCTGTTGCGATTGCTGGGGTGATGGGTGGAGCCAATTCTGAAGTGACTTCAGATACAACTACTGTCTTATTGGAATCTGCGTATTTCAATGGAGGTACTGTAAGAAAAGCCTCGAAGGACCATGGATTACGTAGTGAGGCAAGTGCTCGGTTCGAAAAAGGGGTTGATCCAAACCGGGTGCGTCCGGCTGGAGACCGTGCTGCTTATCTGATGGCAAAATATGCAAATGGAGAAGTGTTAGAAGGCTCAGTTGAAGTGGATACTTTAACAATTCAACCTTCAGTTGTATCCATTACACTTGAAAAAATTAATCGTGTCCTTGGAATGAATCTTTCCGTGAATGAAGTAAAAGATATTTTTGACAGATTGCAATTTGAAGTAAGCTTGGATCAAGAACGGATTACCGTAACAGTTCCGACTAGACGTGGAGATATTACGATTGAGGAAGATTTAATCGAGGAAGTTGCAAGACTTTACGGATATGACAATATTCCAAAAACTTTACCAATTGGATCGACTACACCAGGAAAATTAAGCGATTATCAGAAAAAACGTCGTGTTGTTCGCAGATATCTTGAAGGTGCAGGACTTTACCAAGCAACAACCTATTCCTTAACAAGCGAAGATAAGGTTTCCCAATATGCTTTGGAGGATAGGGAACCGATTCGATTAGCAATGCCAATGAGTGAAGATAGAAGTATGCTGCGCCAAAGTATTGTTCCACAACTATTAGAGGCACTAAAATATAATAGTGCCAGAAAAAATGACAGCTTAGGAGTTTATGAAACAGGTGCTGTATTTTTATCAAATGGTCAAGATGTTCAACCAGATGAAGAGGAGCATGTAGCAGCAGCTATTACGGGCATTTGGCATAGCCATTTATGGCAAGGTGAGAAGAAGTCCGTAGATTTCTTTGTTCTAAAAGGAATTGTAGAAGGATTATTTAACAAGCTGGGCTTTACTGAAAAAGTAGCATATGTTCAGGCAAAGATGGATGGAATGCATCCAGGACGAACAGCAGAAATTCAGTTTGCTGGAGAAAGGATTGGATTTATTGGTCAAATTCATCCAAGCGTTCAAAAGGAACTTGATTTGAAGGAAACATTCGCTTTTGAATTAAAGTTAAAAACCGTGCTTGAAGCTGAAAACGGTCCACTTCAATATGTGGCTATTCCACGTTTCCCATCCATGACAAGAGACATTGCACTTGTCGTTGATATAGAGACAGTTTCTAGTCAATTAAAAGAAATTATTTTCACTACTGGCGCTCCTTTATTAAAAGAAGTAACTGTTTTTGATTTGTATGAGGGAGAGCACATGGAAGAAGGGAAAAAATCGATTGCCTTCTCATTAAATTATTTAGATCCAGAACGTACACTAACAGATGAGGAAGTAACTAAAGTGCATGAAAAAGTACTTGAGGCTCTGAAAGATAAAGCAGGCGCTGTTTTAAGAGGATAAGTATTAGCTATAAAAAAAGCGGTGTATTTTTTAAAAAAATACATCGCTTTTACATGTATTCATCAGCCTTTTTTTCTTTTGACTAGATTTAGAGCCTTTTCGGTATTGGCAAAGTGAAGCTTCACAAATTTAGGAAGTATATCTTGGCCTTTTGAAAGAATTAATTTTGCAGCAGCCTCATCTACCTGCTTTCCAGCTCCTTTCGGAATTGTAAATCCTGCTGCCTCGCTTAGCTTATCAACATACTGTACAAATGCATACCGGGCAAGGATAGAGGCTGCTGCGACTGCAATGTGAATGCCTTCTGCTTTTGTACTAAAAAAAACATTGTCTTTAATCATGTTTTTTTGACCTTTTAAATGCTGATAATAGGTACTTGATTGAACAAATTGATCAATTAAAATACCATCTGGCTGAACAGGAGAAATTTTACCTAGTACATGGTAAATAGCTTGGTTATGAAGGATAGCTTTCATTTTCCCCTGGGACATACCAGAGGCTTGGAGCTTATTATATTTTTCATTATGTAAAGTTAATAAGCTATGTGGTACGATATTCTTTATTTGTTTTGCTATCTCACTGATTTTTACATCGTTTAAATCCTTTGAATCTCTAACACCTAATTCTTTTAAAAGTTGAATATCTTCCCTTTTTACATAGGCAGCAACCACTGTAATTGGCCCAAAATAATCTCCTGTCCCCACCTCATCTGATCCTATTATAGATAAGGACCCAATATTGTTAGGTAAACCAGTAGCCTTCTTCGGCTCGTTTTTTGTCATCGTTGAAGAGGACACACCCCATCGCTGTGCTTCTTGCTCTCCTTCATTTCCTTGAAACAATACTTTTCCTGATTTATACGCTGTGATCATACAGCCGCCAAGAGTTTTGGCAGCAAAAACACTTCCAGGGGGCATTTTCTCGATTAAATTCCTTGAATAGTAGGATTTCATATCCATGATTTCATTTAATTTTTTTACTAAAACTACATTCCCCAATTGATTACTCGCTCCTTGTTTATTCATATTTTTATAATAAAACTGTTTCACTTTTCCACTTGTAATTATTCATGTTATGATATAGATTAGGATTCTTTGATTGGAGGAACACACAAATTGTCAAACCCTGAAAAAAATAGAACAACGGTTGAAATATACGGGCAGCAATATATAATTTTAGGTACAGAAAGTTCAAGTCATGTAAGACTTGTTGGATCACTGGTTGACACTAAGATGCGTGAAATTAGCTCCAAGAATCCTTCCCTTGACATAAATAAACTTGCTGTTTTAACAGCAGTAAATGCTGTCAATGATTATATTAAGATAAAACATCAACTTGAACAGCTACAGGAAGAACTTAAAAAAGAAAAGGATTGAAATTTCATGTTAAGTATTGCCATTATTATTTTATTAATAGTAGGTTTTTTTACCGGACTAAGAAGAGGTTTTATTTTACAAGCTTTTCATTTAGTTGGATTTATTATTGCATATGCAGTAGCAGATATATACTACACTAAACTTGCGCCAAAGTTAACCTTGTGGATACCCTATCCAAACTTCGGGAATAATTCTTCTTTAAAGCTATTATCATCGAATGGCCATATGGAAGATGCATTTTACCGGGCAGTTGCATTTGTCATTATCTTTTTGGCTGTGAAAATTGTTTTGCAAATATTTGGAGCTATGTTTGACTTTATTGCCCATTTGCCAATCCTAAAACAGTTAAATATTTGGGCTGGTGGATTGCTGGGCTTTTGTGAGGTTTACTTGGTTATCTTTATTTTATTATACATTGCAGCATTAATTCCAATGGAAGTTGTCCAAAAACCTTTAGAAAATTCTTTTGTGGCAACTGAAATTGTCAAGAATACACCTATTTTCTCTCAACAGATTAAGCATTTATGGATAGAATATATAGCTGCTTAAGTGAACTTCTCTTTGGAAGAGAAGTTTTTCAGCGTTTAGGTAATTATAAATTTCTAAACTTGTGATAACTTTGAAAATAGATTATCGACATCTAGCTCCGAAGCACAGGATCAAGGCGCCTGCGCTTTTGTTCTTTCATCTTAAAAATGCTAACCTAAAGGTAGGGTGATAGGATGGTAACGAATAAGAAAGAAGTTGTTCGTCTTTTAGAAATGATTGCTATTTATTTAGAATTAAAGGGAGAAAATCCTTTTAAAATATCTGCTTTTCGAAAAGCTGGCATCGCGCTTGAAAATGATGATCGCGGTTTAGCTGAAATAGAAGATTTCACCAAAATTTCTGGAATCGGAAAAGGAACTGCAGCAGTTATTAAAGAGTATGTAGAGGAAGGAACATCTTCTGTTTTGAAAGAATTGAAGGAGGAGGTTCCTCCTGGTTTAATTCCTTTATTACAACTTTCTGGTTTAGGCGGAAAAAAAATTGCCAAGCTTTATCAGGAATTAGGGATTGAAGATGTTTCAGGTCTGGAAGAAGCTTGCCGTGCAGGTAAAATTCAATCACTTCCCGGTTTTGGGAAGAAATCAGAGGAAAATATTTTAAGTGCCATTTTAAAGGCAGGTAATAGACCGGAAAGGCTCCCAATTGCTTATATGCTTCCGGTTGCAGAGCAATTAGAAAAAAAGATTGCTTCCATGTCCTCTGTAAAACGGTTCTCAAGGGCTGGAAGTTTAAGAAGGATGAAAGAAACAATCAAAGACCTTGATTTTATTATTTCAACGGATTCTCCACAATTGGTGAAAGAACAGCTTCTTCAATTACAAGGTATTAAAGAAGTAATAGGAGCCGGAGATACAAAGGTGTCCCTAGTATTGGCTCTACATTATGAAATTAACGTGGATTTTCGAATTGTAAAAGATGAGGAATTTACGACTACCCTTCATCATTTTACAGGATCGAAGGAACATAATGTTAGAATGAGACAGCTTGCCAAGGAACGTGGAGAAAAGATTAGTGAATACGGAGTAGAAATAGTTGAAACAGGTGAAATCCTCACTTTTTCCACAGAAAAAGAGTTTTTTCACCATTTCGGTTTGCCGTTTATTCCTCCTGAGCTTCGGGAGGATGGAAAAGAAGTGGATGAATTTACGGAGGAAATGGAATTAATTGAGCTTGGAGATATTAAAGGTGATCTTCATATGCACTCAACCTGGAGTGATGGATCTTATACGATTGAGGAAATGGCTGAAGAATGCCGCAGAAGAGGGTATCGCTATATGGCCATTACTGATCATTCCCAATACTTAAAGGTCGCTAATGGCCTCACACCTGAAAGGTTAATGAAGCAAAGAGAAGAAATCAAGAGATTAAATGAAAAATATGATGACTTTCTCATTTTATCAGGGATAGAAATGGACATTCTTCCAGATGGGACACTTGATTTTGATGATAACCTGCTTATGGAAATGGATTTAGTTATTGCGTCGATCCATTCTGCCTTTTCACAACCAATGGAACAAATAATGAAGCGTCTAAAAACTGCCCTAGAGAACAAACATGTGGATATTATTGCTCATCCAACTGGTAGAATGATTGGCCGAAGAGAAGGCTATTCAGTAGATATCGATCAATTAATTGAATTAGCAAAAGAAACAAATACTGTCCTTGAATTGAATGCAAATCCAAATCGGCTTGACCTCTCTTCAGAGCATGTAAGGAAGGTACAGGAAGCAGGTGTAAGGCTTGTGATTAATACTGATGCCCATAAAGTAGATACATTGGCCCATATGGAAATTGGAGTATCTGCTGCAAAAAAAGGCTGGATTCGAAAATGGTCTGTTCTGAATTCAATGGACACGGACGATTTGTTGGAGTTTTTACGAAATAAAAGATAAAATATTGAAATTTATATATTCTAGCATTTCGACTTTCTAGAAGTTGTAATCGAAATAAAGGAGGATTCACTCCATGCAGCAAAAGGCATTAAAGGTTTTAGAATTTGATAAGGTAA
Organism: Bacillota bacterium; assembly: GCA_030705955.1. Taxonomy (GTDB): domain Bacteria; phylum Bacillota; class Bacilli; order Bacillales; family Cytobacillaceae; genus JAUZPL01. Next base: position 35,759 of record JAUZPL010000033.1, read on the forward strand.
AGGAACAGCTTTGGGAGCATGCAACATCCTCTCTTGGAAGGGAAAGGGTAAGGAACTTACTTCCCTCTATTAGCTTTGATGAGGTAGTAAAGCTACAAGCAGAAACAGATGAAGCTGCAACAGTTATTCGCTTAAAAGGAAACGTTCCCTTATTAGGGATACATGATATTCGTGCCAATATTAAGAGGTCTGTTATTGGCAGTGTTCTTAGTCCGTTTGAGCTTGTTCAAATTGCAAGTACCATTCATTCAAGCCGGCAAATGAAGAGGTTTATTGAAGAAATGGGCGATGAAGGCGTACAAATTCCTATTTTACTTGAACAGGTATCAAAAGTTATCCCATTAACCAATTTAGAACAAACAATAAAGAATGCGATTGATGAGAGTGGAGAAGTACTGGATAGTGCAAGTGAATTGTTACGAAGCTTGCGAAACCAATTGAGATCTAATGAAGCAAGAGTGAGGGAAAAGCTAGAAAGTATGATTCGTTCTTCGAATGCCCAAAAAATGTTGTCAGATGCGATTGTAACCATTCGAAATGATCGATTTGTTCTTCCTGTTAAACAGGAATATCGTGGTCATTATGGCGGGATTATTCATGATCAAAGCTCTTCTGGGCAAACTCTTTTCATTGAACCTCAGGCTATTGTCCAATTAAATAATCAGTTACAAGATATTAGAGTAAAAGAACAGTTAGAAATAGAAAGAATTCTGACAGAGTTGTCTGCCATAGCTGCAGAACACGAAATGGAATTAATGATTATTGTTGAGGTTCTTACTGATTTAGATTTTGTTTTTGCCAAAGCTAGATATGGTCGACAAATAAAAGGAACTATGCCGATAATGAATGACCAGGGAAGGATTTCATTATATAAAGCAAGGCACCCGCTTATCGCCATAAATGAGGTTGTGGCAAACGACATTATGCTGGGGAAGGATTTTACTACGATTGTCATTACCGGTCCCAATACTGGCGGAAAAACCGTTACATTAAAAACGATTGGTTTATGTACTTTAATGGCACAAGCAGGATTACAAATTCCTGCCCTAGATGGTTCAGAGGTTGCTGTTTTTGATGCAGTATACGCGGATATTGGGGATGAGCAGTCTATTGAACAAAGTTTAAGTACTTTTTCCTCACATATGATAAATATTGTTGATATTTTGAATAAGGCAGACTTTAATAGTTTAGTCTTATTTGATGAACTTGGTGCAGGGACGGATCCTCAAGAAGGGGCGGCACTAGCCATTTCCATTCTGGATGAGGTATATAGGCGTGGGGCTAGGGTTATTGCCACAACCCATTATCCAGAGTTAAAGGCTTACGGTTATGACCGTGAAGGGGTTATGAATGCAAGTGTGGAGTTTAATGTTGAAACCTTATCACCAACCTACAAACTATTGTTAGGGGTACCTGGCCGAAGCAATGCTTTTGAGATTTCCAAACGTTTAGGGTTAAATGAGAAGGTTATCGAGTCTGCAAGGTCTCATATTAGTGAGGATTCAAACCAAATTGATAAAATGATTGCCTCACTTGAGGAAAGCAAACGTCAAGCTGAAAGAGAGCAAGAAGAAGCAAAAGATTACTTAAAGCATGCTGAAAAGCTTCACCATGATTTGCAGAAACAAATGATTGAATTTTATGATCATAAGGATACTCTTTTTGAAAAGGCTGCCTTAAAGGCTGAAGATATTATTAATCAAGCAAAAGAAGAGGCAGAGAAGATTATCAAAGATCTTCGTAAAATGCGAATCGAAAAACATGCTGAGATAAAAGAACATGAATTAATTGATGCAAGAAGGCGTCTTGATGAAGCAACTCCAAAAATTGAAAAGTCCGGGAAGTTGCTAAAGAAAAAGGAGAAAAAGCATACCTTGCAGCCAGGTGATGAGGTAAAGGTTTTAACCTTTGACCAGAAGGGTATTTTAGTAGAAAAAACCTCTCAGAACGAATGGCAAGTGCAAATTGGTATTTTGAAAATGAAGGTGAAGGAAAAGGATTTAGAATATTTGAGTACACCGAAACAGCCAGAGGTAAAACATCTTGCTATTGTTAGAGGCAGAGAGGCTGCTGTTAAACTTGAATTAGACCTAAGAGGCGAAAGGTATGAGAATGCTTTATTAAGGGTTGAAAAGTATATTGATGATGCACTGCTGGCAGGATATCCACGTGTATCCATTATACACGGAAAAGGTACGGGGGCATTAAGGCAAGGAGTACAGGAATATTTAAGGAATCATCGCTCGGTGAAGAGAATTCGGTTCGGGGATGCAGGAGAAGGAGGCACAGGGGTTACTATCGTTGAATTTAAGTAAATTGTAAGGGGAGAATAAAGTGGAGAAGCTGGCAAAAATCCTTCTCGGATTATGTGGGGTATTTTTCATTATTGGTATCGTTTATTTGGCGTTTTTTAAGTAAAAAAATCATCACTGTTTGAACAGTGATGATTTTTTATTATAGAATTTTGTTATAATGAAAGAGAAATATAAATTTTTGGAAAATTCAAAAAGAGGGGGGGATGGAGATTTGATTTCTAGACCATGGCTTGAACTTTATCCAGATGAAATTCCTTGGAATTTAAACTATACACAAGAACCACTTCAGCAATTTTTAATAAAAACAGCCCAAACGTTTCCAGATAAGAAGGCTATTCATTTCCTAGGTAGTGAGATGACCTATAGTCAGCTATATGACGAATCAGTGCGACTTGCAAGCTTTCTGCAAGGGATTGGTATCGTTAAAGGGGACAGAGTTGCAATTATGCTTCCGAATACACCTCAATCTGTTATTTCCTATTATGCAATTTTAATGGCAGGAGGAGTTGTTGTTCAAACAAATCCATTGTATATGGAAAGGGAATTGGAGTATCAAATGAGGGATTCTGGTGCGAAAGCTATTATCACTCTTGATATTCTTTATCCAAGAGTAGTGAAAATCATGTCTAAAACCGATTTAAAGGATATTATCGTTACAGCTATTAAAGACTACCTGCCATTTCCAAAAAACTTGATTTATCCTTTTATTCAGAAAAAGCAAACAGGAATGGTCGTTCATTTAAAACATGAAGGGAATACGCATTTGTTTACAACTATATTAAAACAAGAATCAAGAAATCTAATTCAGTACGAATTTGATTTTAAAGAGGATATTGCCCTTCTTCAATATACAGGGGGAACTACTGGGTTTCCTAAGGGGGTAATGCTTACACATAAAAATCTTGTTTCAAATGCTACCATGTGTCAGGCATGGCTTTATAAATGTAAACCTGGAGAAGAAAAAATCCTAGGCCTTCTTCCTTTTTTTCATGTATATGGAATGACCGCTGTCGTCATTTTAGCTGTCATGCAAGGACATGAAATCATTATACTACCTAAGTTTGACGTTAAGATAACCTTAAAAACAATTCAAAAGCAGCGTCCAACTCTTTTCCCTGGTGCTCCAACAATTTATATTGGGTTATTAAATCATCCAGATTTATTGAGATACGATTTATCTTCAATTCACTCCTGTCTTAGCGGATCTGCTCCTCTTCCTATTGAAGTACAACAACGATTTGAAGATGTTACTGGTGGTAAGCTTGTGGAAGGCTATGGGCTATCGGAGTCTTCGCCTGTAACCCATTCCAATTTTCTTTGGGATCTTCCAAGATACAAAGGAAGTATCGGCGTTCCTTGGCCGGATACAGATGCAGTTATTTTATCCCTTGAAACGGGGGAGCCCCTACCCTCCGGTGAAGTCGGTGAGATTGCTGTAAAAGGGCCGCAAGTCATGAAGGGATATTGGAATCGCCCAGAAGAGACAGCTCAAGTTCTAAAGGATGGCTGGTTATTAACAGGAGATTTAGGCTACATGGATAAACAAGGCAATTTTTATGTTGTAGACCGTAAGAAGGACATGATAATTGCTGGAGGATTTAATATTTATCCAAGAGAAATTGAAGAGGTATTTTACGAGCATCCTGCCATTCAAGAAATAGTTGCAGTAGGGATTCCTGACCCGTACCGTGGCGAAACCGTAAAGGTATATATCGTATTAAAAGAGGATTTTTCTGTAACTGAAGAGGAACTAAACGAATTTGCAAGAAAGAATCTTGCGGCCTTTAAAGTTCCAAGAGTCTATGAATTTAGAAAGGAATTGCCAAAAACAGCTGTTGGAAAAATTTTAAGACGGGCACTAGTGGAGGAAGAAAAGAGAAAAAGTAAAGATGATCTGTAAAATACTTATCCATGAGCCGGATTTATGTGGCTCTTCATTTTTTGGGTTATTCAGCTTGTCCAATTACAGAAAGAAGGATATGATAAAGATAGATTTGATATCTTGACAGAGATTGATTCATAAATTAATATTTAAATATGAATGATTGTTCATTCATTTTACTTTATTTCCTTCAAAAGGAGGGGAAGAATTGAAAAAAGATAAGCCAAAATACAAGCAAATTATTGATGCCGCCGTTGTTGCAATTGCAGAAAATGGCTATCACCAAGCACAGGTTTCAAAGATAGCCAAGCAGGCTGGAGTGGCAGATGGGACAATCTACTTGTATTTCAAAAATAAAGAAGATATTCTTATCTCACTTTTTGAAGAAAAAATGGGGACTTTCATTTCCAAAATAGATGAAATGATTGCAGGAAAAGGAAGTGCGGCGGAGAAATTATTAAATATGATCGAAGCCCATTTTACTATGCTCTCCCAAGATCATCATCTTGCAATTGTAACTCAGCTAGAATTGCGCCAATCCAATAAGGATCTTCGTCTGAAAATAAATGAAGTTTTAAAAGGATATTCCAGGGTAATAGATAAGATTGTTGTGGAAGGCGTTCAAAATGGTGAATTTTCGGCTCAGCTTGATATTCGGTTAGCACGGCAAATGATTTTTGGCACCATTGATGAAACTGTCACATCTTGGGTGATGAATGAAGAGAAATATGATTTAAAAGCGCTCGCAGGGCCTGTTCATCAATTGTTGATTAAAGGATGCGGACGGGATTGAGCGAATAAAATTTGATCAAAGAGGAGGTCAGTACATGTCATACTTAAAATGGTCATACGAGGATTTTATTGCGACCATAACAATTGAACGCCCCCCTGCAAATGCACTTTCATCAGGTTTGTTGAAAGAATTATCTGCAGTACTGGATGAAATCGAACCAAATAAAGAAATAAAAGTTGTTGTGATTCATGGAGAAGGACGTTTTTTCTCAGCAGGAGCTGATATTAAAGAGTTTACAACCATTGATTCAATAGAAGGGTTTGAGAATTTGGGGAAATTTGGTCAAGATTTATTTGATAGAATGGAGAAATTCCCTAAGCCGATTATTGCATCTATACATGGTGCAGCACTTGGAGGTGGACTTGAACTTGCGATGGCTTGTCATATTCGTCTGGTCAGTGAAAATGCAAAGATGGGACTTCCTGAATTACAGCTTGGATTAGTACCAGGTTTCGCAGGAACTCAGCGCCTTCCAAAATATGTAGGTGTAGCAAAAGCAGCTGAAATGTTGTTCACTTCAGAGCCAATTTCTGGTTTAGAAGCAGTTCAACTTGGATTAGCTAATCATGCATATCCAGAAAGTGATCTGCTCGATGAAACCTTTAAGCTTGCTAAGAAAATTGCTAAGAAAAGCACTGGTTCCTTAAAATCAGCTATCCAGCTTTTGAACTATGCAAAAACAGATGAATTTTATCAAGGGGTTCGCAAAGAGGCAGAGCTTTTTGGTCAATTATTTATGTCGGAAGACGGAAAAGAAGGAATTCAAGCATTTATTGAAAAAAGAGAACCTCATTTTAAAGGTGAGTAAATTTTCCTGAGCGAGCAATCGTTCTGGAAAATTTTTTGAAGGGAATATTCTTAATCTTTAGAACAGAAAAAATGTTTAAATTCTTAGGAGGGAAACCATGAATATTTATGTTTTGCTAAAACGAACCTTTGATACGGAAGAAAAAATCACCCTATCCGGCGGGAAAATCAATGAGGATGGTGTGGAATGTATTATCAATCCATATGATGAGTTTGCCATTGAGGAAGCTATTCAAGTGCGTGATGCACATGGCGGTGAGGTAACAGTTGTTTCTGTTGGAAGTGAAGATTCTGAAAAACAATTACGTACTGCGTTAGCAATGGGTGCAGATAAAGCAGCTTTAATTAATATAGAAGACGATGTTGAAAATGGGGATCAATTCACGACTGCTAAAATTCTTACAGAATATTTAAAGGATAAAGGCGCGGATTTAATCCTGGCAGGTAATGTTGCAATTGATGGAGGTTCAGGCCAAGTTGGACCACGTGTTGCTGGTCTTTTAGGAATTCCTTACGTTACAACGATTACGAATCTTGAGATTGATGGAAGCAATGTAACTATCACAAGAGATGTAGAGGGAGATTCGGAAGTAATTGAAACAACCCTTCCACTTTTAGTAACGGCACAACAAGGATTAAATGAGCCGCGTTATCCTTCTTTACCAGGTATTATGAAGGCTAAGAAAAAGCCGCTTGAAGAACTTGAACTGGATGATTTAGATCTAGAGGAAGAAGACGTTGAAGCAAAAACAAAAACGATTGAAGTTTATTTACCTCCTAAAAAAGAAGCTGGAAAAGTTCTTTCTGGTGATTTAGGAGATCAGGTAAAGGAACTAGTTCATCTTCTTCATACAGAAGCAAAAGTAATCTAATTTCATTTTTGACAAATAGGAGGGTAACATAAATGGCTAGAAAAGTATTAGTATTAGGAGAAATTCGGGACGGCGCATTACGAAATGTTTCATTTGAAGCTCTTGCCGCTGCAAAGACGATCGCTGAAGGCGGAGAAATTGTCGGAGTTTTAATTGGTGATTCTGTAAGCGCTTTAAACAAAGAATTAATCTATTACGGCGCAGACCGTGTAGTTCAAGTGGAAAATGAGAAATTAAACCAATATACTTCCGATGGATTTTCTCAAGCGCTTTTAGCAGTCATTGAACAGGAGAATCCAGAAGGATTAGTCTTGGGACATACTTCAATTGGAAAGGATGTATCACCAAGGGTAGCAGGAAAGCTTTCATCTGGATTGATTTCTGATGTTACGGCAATTGAAGCAGCTGGTGGTAATATTGTTTTTACAAGACCTATCTATTCAGGGAAAGCCTTTGAAAAGAAAATTGTTACTGATGGGTTAATTTTTGCAACAATCCGACCAAATAACATTGCTCCATTGAAAAAGGATGAAGGCCGAAGTGGAGAAGTAACATCATTATCTGTTGAAATTAAAGATTTACGCACCATTATAAAAGAAGTAGTTCGAAAAGCGACAGATGGAGTAGATTTATCAGAAGCTAAAGTGGTTGTCTCAGGCGGCCGTGGAGTAAAAAGTGTTGAAGGATTCCAGCCTTTAAAAGAACTTGCACAGGTTTTAGGAGGAGCAGTTGGTGCTTCACGTGGGGCATGTGATGCAGATTATTGTGATTATTCCCTACAAATTGGTCAAACTGGAAAAGTTGTTACTCCTGATCTTTATATCGCCTGTGGAATTTCCGGTGCTATTCAGCACTTAGCAGGAATGTCCAATTCTAAAGTGATTGTAGCGATAAATAAAGACCCTGAGGCAAATATTTTCAAGGTTGCTGATTATGGGATTGTTGGAGACCTGTTTGAGGTAGTTCCGTTATTAACTGAAGAATTTAAAAAATTAAAAGTACATTCATAATCATTTCGGTTTGCTTCCTGGTTTGGTCGAATATTTCAAAATGGAATGGGCAAATTACAGAAAGAGCAAATTTATAGCACGATTTCGGAAACAATGATATACTTTCGGTATTATTCCAGTATTTAATAGGAGGCATTCCAATATGGCTATAACTCATGTTACAGATCAAACCTTTACTTCAGAAACAAATTCAGACCTAGTGCTTGTTGACTTTTGGGCACCATGGTGTGGACCATGCAAAATGATTGCTCCAGTCCTAGAAGAACTTGATTCTGAATTAGGTGAAAAAGTAAAAATCGTTAAACTTGATGTGGATGATAACCAAGAAACAGCAGCGAAATTTGGTGTCATGAGCATTCCAACCTTACTTCTTTTCAAAGATGGAGAAGTAGTAGATAAAATTGTTGGTTTCCAACCTAAAGAAGCATTAGCAGGTGTTTTAGAAAAACATCTATAATATGTGAGTGAGAACCTTAGCCGATTAGGCTAAGGTTTTTTCTTGAGTAAATTGGAGTTTTTTCATAAAATTAATTTAATAATTGAAAGGATGTGAAATATGTTTAAAACAAGAAATGAACCACTTGAGTTGACGATTTTAAGATTTTTGAATGCAAGAATGAAATTATCAGAAAAAGATATGAATATTTATTTGACACATGAGAAAGGATTTTATGGAGAGAAAAAATTTGACGAATTATTACTAGAATATTTGTCTGAAGAGTGGCTAATCATTAGTGATTTACTGCTTGAATATAATAACACTTATTTTCAAATTGATACTGTGTTACTATCTCATGAAATTACTTTTCTCATAGATGTAAAAAATTATAAAGGTGATTATTATATAAAAAGTGATAAGTGGTACTCTGAATTATCGGAAAAGGAAATAAAAAATCCACTTGAACAATTAAAACGAAGTGAGTCCCTGTTTCGCCGCTATATTCAAGATTTAGGATTTACCCTTTCAATTGAATCTTACCTTGTTTTTATAAACCCCGAATTTACTTTATACCAAGCCCCACGCAATCCAACTATTATCTTTCCATCACAACTTCAACGATTTATGAACAAATTAAAGAAAATGAAGCCAAAGGTTAAAAACCTTACATTAGCTCAAAAGTTGGTTTCAGATCATATTAAAGAGAATCCTTTTGTACGGTTACCTCTTTATAGCTACGATCAATTAAAAAAAGGAATTATTTGTGAGAAGTGTTGTTCATTGAATAATCTTGTGCAAAATTATTCTATTATTTGTAAAGAGTGTGGGCATAAAGAAAAGGTTCACTCTGCGGTGTTAAGAAGTGTGGATGAATATAGAAAACTCTTTCCAGATAGAAAAGTTATGACTAACAGTATTTATGATTGGTGCGGTGGTATTATTTCTGAAAATAGAATTCAAAGAATTTTAGTAAGAAACTTCAAATTGTTTGGACAGGGAAAATCTTCATACTATATATAATTTCGATACGAAACGTTGTTAATAGCCAAATTTTTTATATGATTCCTCTCAGCATTCTTATTTACTCAACTCGATGAAGAATTTTAAGGGTTGTTGTGGAGAAAAAGGTTCAATCGCCACAACTCAAAGGAGAAAAGAGAGTGAGTTGTGGAGAAAAAGGTTCAATCGCCACAACTCAAAGGAGAAAAGAGAATGAGTTGTGGAGAAAAAGGTTCAATCGCCACAACTCAAAGGAGAAAAGAGAGTGAGTTGTGGAGAAAAAGGTTCAATCGCCACAACTCAAAGGAGAAAAGAGAATGAGTTGTGGAGAAAAAG
>JAUZPL010000034.1 GCA_030705955.1 Bacillota bacterium
AGGAGGCTCCCGTTCCGCCCGCGGAAAGCGAAGCGCCTGGAGCGCAAATCAACAGACCAGTTTAAAAGCTTTATATAAATATTATAACAAATTAACGCGGTGAATTGTTGAATGGAATTTATAAAATAAAAGACTGCCGAAGCTTTTTCGACAGCCTGTAATGCCCCCTAATGGTTAGGGGGCATTTGTATAAATGTGTAGCATATTTTTCAAATTTAAATGTTACTGCTCCACTCTAAAGGATCTTTACTCCAAGCAAGAAGGCTCTCTTGATCACTGCTTGAAATATATTCTTTTTCGATAGCTACTTCCACTAAGGCTGGAAAATCAGTCAGGGATACTGTATGAATATTTTCATTTTCAAGAAGCTCTTTCCCTTTTTTTAAGCCATATGTAAATATAGATACGGCACCAAGCACATGGCAACCGGCGTCTCGAAGTGCTTGTACTGCAGTAATAACGCTTCCACCAGTTGAAATTAAATCCTCCACCACAACTACCCGTTGTCCCTTTTCAACACGGCCTTCAATTTGATTTCCTTTTCCATGTTCCTTTGCTTTTGAGCGAACATAGCACATAGGTAAATCCATTTGTTCACTTACCCAAGCAGCATGTGGTATACCTGCTGTTGCTGTTCCGGCAATCACATCCACTTCAGGAAACTGATCTTCAATAAGTTTCTTTAAACCTGTTGCAATCTCTTTTCTTACAACGGGATAAGATAAGGTCAGGCGATTATCACAATAAATAGGGGAACGCAGCCCAGAGGTCCATGTAAAAGGATCCTTGGGACTTAATGCTACTGCATTAATTTCCAAAAGTCTTTCTGCAATTGCTTTTTTCATAGTTGATCTTCCTTCCATACCTTTATCCATTGTTCATAGCTTTTTAAAGGATTTTCTGACCTAGTAATGGATCTGCCGACAACAATGGCAGTCACTCCTGCTTGATGAGCAAACATGGGTGTAGCCACACGTTTTTGATCCTGGACTTGATCCATGTCCATCCTGATTCCTGGTGTCACAGTATAAAAGCTTGACCCTAGCCTGCTTCTAATTCCCGCTGCTTCCCATACCGAACACACAACACCTTCAAGTCCGGCCTCTTTTGCTAGAGAGGAATAATGAAGAACAGAATTTTCGATTGACCCTGGGATTTTCTGTTCTTCATTCATCTGTATCTCCGATGTGCTCGTTAATTGCGTAACTGCTATACAGTCAGGTCTCTTATGCCCAGTGCTTGTACCCATATCTAATCCTTCAAGAGCTGCCTGCATCATTTCCTTTCCACCTGCAGCATGAACATTAACCAGGTCAACTTGAAGCTTTGCTAAACCTTTCATGGCACTCTTTACTGTATTGGGAATATCATGTAGCTTTAGATCAAGAAAAATTTGATGTCCTGCTTCTTTTAACAGATGAATTATAGAAGGTCCTTCTTGGTAATACAGTTCCATCCCTACTTTTAAGAAAAGCTTCTGGTTCCCAAATGGTCTAAGGAAATCAGTGATTTCATCTCGACTAGCAAAATCAAGGGCAATAATTAAAGGTTTATCCATTGGTCTTCCAGCTCCTTCCCCTACATTCCGAAATATGCTCAAACCCTAATTTATCTAGCAGGGTTGGTAATTCATCAATAATAGAAGGGCACACATATGGATCTACAAAATTTGCAGTTCCTATAGCAACTGCACTTGCTCCTGCATAAAAATATTCAATCACATCTGTAGCTGTCTGAATACCGCCCATTCCTATAATGGGGAGATTTACATGTTGACTTACCTCATAAATCATTCGAATCGCAACAGGTTTAATAGCTGGTCCCGATAAACCACCAGTTCCATTCGCTAAAATTGGTTTTCCTGATTTTAAATCGAGCCTCATGCCAACAAGTGTATTAATCATGGTAAGTCCGTCTGCACCACCAGCTTCAACCGCTTTCGCCATCTCGACTATGTTTGTAACATTGGGTGAAAGCTTTACATATACAGGTACTTCTGATACATCTTTTACCTTCTTGGTTAATTGCTTTGCTACTTCAGGAATGGTTCCAAAAGCAATTCCACCCGTTTTTACATTCGGACAGGATATATTTAACTCTAATGCATGGACATTTGGTGCTTTTGAAATTTCTTTTGCGACTTCTATATAATCCTCTTCGATAGACCCAGCTACATTCGCAATAATGGGTACATCAAATTGTGAAAGCCATGGGAGTTCCTCTGCCATTACTTTTTTAAGACCAGGATTTTGCAGGCCAATCGCATTTAGCATTCCTGCAGTGGTCTCTGCCACTCTTGGAGTTGGGTTTCCGAACCTTGCTTCCAATGTTGTAGCTTTAATCATAATGGCACCTAAAAGATTTAAATCATATAATCCGCTATATTCTTTACCAAAACCAAAACAGCCAGATGCCGGCATAATGGGATTCTTTAATTTTAAACCGGGTAATTCTATTTCTAACTTGTTCAAAATAAAACCTCCCCTACTCGGAAAACTGGGCCATCGCTGCAAACCTTTTTATAGGAAACTCCGCTTGGATCATGTGCATCCTTGCAAACACATGCAAAGCACGCACCAATCCCACAACCCATTCTTTCCTCAAGGGAAAGGAAAACATTTTTTTCTGGATAACGCTCTTCAATTGCCTTTAACATAGCTCTTGGCCCACATGCATATAGGGTATGGAAGCTTAAGCGTTTCGCTTCAATTATATCTGTAACAAATCCTTTCATTCCATGTGTTCCGTCAACTGTAGCAATATACGTTTCACCATTTTCTAAAAATTCCTTTTCGTAAAACACGGCACTGGCTGTTTGAAAACCGAGAACATGTACAATTTTTACACCCTTTGCTTTTAACTGCTTCGATAATTCGTAAAGTGGGGGTACACCAATCCCACCTCCAACAAGCAGGGCTGTATCCCCAATAGCTGTTTCATCAATAGAAAATCCATTTCCTAATGGCCCTAGAATATCAACGCTTTCTTCACTTTCTTTTTTTGCAAGCATGGTCGTGCCTTTTCCTTCTTTCCTATAAATCATGGTAAGATGGCCAGATTCTTTATCATAAGAGGAAATACTAATAGGCCTTCTTAATAGTGGATCTAGTTCATTTGATACCCTTATATGAACAAACTGCCCTGGTGAAGTAATTTCACCAGTCAGCTGTCCTTTGATTGTTAATTCATAAATATCCTTTGCAATTTCCTTATGAGCGACAACCTTGCAAATTTCTTTTTTTATCATGCAAAGATTGCCTCCTCTTCTTCCGCATCCATTGCTTCTGCTGAAAAATTCATTGATTCGATCACTCTAAGTATAGCCTCTGCTGTGTCTAAAGAGGTTAAGCATGGAATTCCATTTTCTACAGCTTCGCGGCGAATACGGAAACCATCACGTTCGGGCTGTTTTCCTTTTGTTAACGTATTAATAATAAACTGTGTTTTGCCTTCATGAATGATGTCTATCAAAGTAGGACTTTCAGAACCGATTTTGCCAACTACTTCTACAGAAAGACCAGCTGACTCAAACATTTTTGCTGTTCCACTTGTTGCCATAAGACGATATCCATTATTTGCAAATCGTTTTGCAATCTTAAGAGTTTCTTCCTTATCCTTATCCGCAACTGTAAAAAGAACAGTTCCAAACTTTTGAATTTTCATCCCGGAAGCAACTAGTCCTTTATACAAGGCCTTTTCTAAGGTAATATCCTTTCCCATTACCTCGCCAGTTGATTTCATTTCAGGGCCTAATGTAATGTCAACATTTCTAAGTTTTGCAAAAGAGAACACAGGAACTTTTACAAAGACTCCCTCTCTTTCAGGATAAAGCCCTGAACTGTATCCTTGTTCTGTTAAGGAATTTCCTAAGATTACCTTTGTCGCAATCTTCGCCATTGGAATTTTTGTTATTTTGCTTAAAAATGGAACCGTCCGGCTTGAACGAGGATTTACTTCCAGTACGTAAACCTCATTTTTTGATAAAACATATTGGATATTTAAAAGTCCAATAATGTTCAATCCTTTAGCAAGCTTTTCCGTATATTCAACAAGCTTTTGTTTTACTTCATTTGAAAGTGTTTGCGGAGGATAAACCGCTATTGAGTCACCCGAATGGACACCTGCACGTTCAATATGCTCCATAATTCCTGGAATGAGGACATTTTCTCCATCAGAAATTGCATCTACTTCAATTTCCTTTCCAGTCAAGTAACGGTCAATTAACACTGGATGTTTGGGATTTATTTTCACAGCATTTTTCATATAGTGAAGCAGTTCCTCTTCCCTGTAAACAATCTCCATTGCCCTTCCACCTAGTACATAAGATGGACGAACTAAAACTGGGTAACCAATTTCCTGGGCAATTTTGAGTGCTTCATCTACAGATAAAGCTGTTTTCCCAAGAGGTTGAGGAATATTTAATTGTTCTAAAGTTTGTTCAAATTTATCTCTGTTTTCTGCTCGGTCTAAATCCTCCAAGCTTGTTCCAAGAATTTTAACTCCATTTTCCGTTAAGTTTGAGGCTAGATTGATAGCTGTCTGACCGCCAAATTGAACCACAACTCCTTCTGGGTGTTCAAGGTCAATAATGCTCATGACATCTTCGATTGTCAAAGGCTCAAAATATAGCTTATCAGAGATACTGAAATCAGTTGAAACCGTTTCTGGGTTACTATTTATAATAATGGCTTCATAACCAGATTCTTTAATTGCCTTCACAGAATGAACTGTTGCATAATCAAATTCAATTCCTTGACCAATTCTAATAGGTCCTGAGCCAAGTACAATCACACTTTTCCGATCTGTTCTGAATGATTCGTTTTCTTCCTCATATGTTCCATAGTAATATGGTGTTTCAGATTCAAATTCGGATGCACACGTATCCACCATTTTATATACCGGAATAATTCCTTTTTCTTTACGAAAGTGATAAATTTCTGATTCTGTTGTGTTCCAGCATTCCGCTATTTTCTTATCGGAAAAACCTTTTTGCTTCGCTTCCTTAAGAACCTCTTGATTGAAAGGGGCATTCGCAACCATTCTTTCGATTCCAATAATCCCTTCCATTTTCTTTAAGAAAAATAAATCAATTTTACTCCATTCATGGATCGTTTCAATGCTAATCCCGCGCTTTAATCCTTCAGCAATATAAAACAGGCGCTCATCTCCTGCCTTACGAATTCGTTTTTCAAGCAAATCATTTTCTATTTCAGATGCTCCATTAAGTTCAAAATGGTAGACACCGGCTTCAAGAGACCTAATTGCTTTTAATAAGGATTCCTCAAATGTTCGTCCTATTGCCATTACTTCACCTGTTGCCTTCATTTGTGTTCCAAGTGAGCGGTTACCAGATTCAAATTTATCAAAAGGCCATCTTGGAATCTTACTGACAACATAGTCAAGTGCTGGCTCAAAGCTAGCATATGTTTTTCCAGTAACAGGATTCAACATTTCATCTAATGTTAAACCAACTGCAATTTTTGCAGCAAGCTTTGCTATTGGATAGCCTGTTGCTTTTGAAGCAAGCGCAGAGGAACGACTAACCCTTGGGTTTACTTCAATGATAAAATATTCATAGCTATCTGGGTCAAGTGCAAGCTGGACATTACAGCCGCCTTCAATTTTTAGTGCCCGAATAATTTTTAAAGAGACATTTCTAAGTAGCTGGTATTCTCGATCACTTCATGTTTGGCTAGGTGCAACAACAATCGAATCACCTGTATGTACGCCAACTGGATCAATATTTTCCATATTACAAACTACAATCGCATTATCATTTGAATCTCTCATTACCTCATATTCTATTTCCTTAAAGCCAGCAATACTCTTTTCAAGCAAACACTGATGTACCGGGCTGTTTTTTAAACCGCTTGTTACAATTTCCTCTAGTTCCTTATCATTACGGCAAATTCCTCCACCTGTACCCCCAAGGGTGAAAGCTGGCCTTACAATTACAGGAAACCCAATTTCCTGGACAAATTGTTTTGCCTCTTGCAATTCATGGATAATTTCACTTTCTGGAACAGGTTCGTTTAACTCATTCATTAAGGAACGGAATAATTCACGGTCCTCAGCCTTTTCAATTGCAGAAAGCTTGGTTCCCAGAATTTCAACACCACATTCTTCTAATACACCATTTTTCGCCAATTCTACAGCTAAATTTAACCCAGTTTGTCCACCAAGGGTAGCTAAAAGTGCATCAGGTCGCTCTTTCCGAATAATTCTGCTGACAAACTCTAGTGTAAGCGGCTCGATATATACTGTATCGGCAATTTCTGTATCCGTCATAATTGTTGCTGGGTTTGAATTAACGAGAATAACTTTATAGCCTTCTTCCTTTAATGCAATACAAGCTTGTGTGCCTGCATAGTCAAATTCTGCAGCCTGACCAATGACAATTGGTCCTGAACCGATTACCAGTATGGAATGTATATCTGAACGTTTTGGCATGATGGTTAAACCTCCTGTTTTGCTGTTTCAATCAAATGCATAAATTGTTCAAAAAGGTTATTGGCATCCTCAGGCCCTGGAGATGCTTCTGGATGGTATTGAACGGTAAAAGCAGGATAATCAAGATGCTTTAGCCCTTCAATGGTTCCATCATTTAACGCGATATGAGTAACTTTTAACCTTGTATTTACAATTGATTCTTCTTCTACTGTATATCCGTGATTTTGAGAAGTAATGGCGATTTTTCCTGTTGCTAAATCCCTTACAGGATGGTTGGATCCACGATGTCCAAATTTCATTTTTACTGTGTTTGCCCTGCAAGCTAGTGCAAATAATTGATGGCCTAGGCAAATGCCGAAAAGTGGAACCTTCCCTAAAATTCCTTTAAGCATTTCAATTGCTTCTGGAACATCCTTTGGATCTCCAGGTCCGTTTGAAAGCATAATCCCATCCGGACTTAGCTGCAGAATTTCTTCAGCAGTTGTATTATATGGAACCACAATCACGTCACAGTCACGCTGATTTAACTCACGTAAAATCCCATGTTTCATTCCAAAGTCTACAAGGACTATTCTTTTGCCACGACCTGGGCTTGGATATGGATTTTTAGTCGAAACCTCCCACACCTGGTTTGTAGGAAGTGTTTTGCTTTTTAAAGATTGAATAACAGATTCAGCATCCACTTCTATACTGCAGATAGCTCCTTTAAGAGTCCCATATTGACGGATAATCCTTGTTAATTTTCTTGTATCAATTCCAGCCAATCCAGGAATTTTTTTCATTTTTAGATATTCATCAAGAGTGTATTCACTTCGCCAGTTGGACGGAAAATCAGCTGCCTCTTTTACTATCAATCCTCTAACTGCAGGTGTGATAGACTCAAAATCATCCCGATTAATCCCATAGTTGCCAATAAGGGGATAGGTTAGTGTAACAATCTGACCACAATAGGATGGATCTGAAAGAATTTCTTGGTATCCTGTCATCCCAGTATTAAAAACGACCTCTCCAATCATTTCAGTTTCACTGCCAAATCCATTTCCAATAAAAGTCGTGCCATCTTCTAAAATTAGTTGTCGTTTCATTCAGTTACACTTCCTTTTCCCATGCTATATTCCCTTCAACAATGGTCATTTCAGGCCATCCTTTACACTTCCAGCCATTAAATGGAGTATTTTTTCCTTTTGATAAGAAGCCTTTCGAATCAATTTCTTGTTCATTCTTCAAATTGAGAAGCACTAAGTCTGCACATTCACCTTCACCTATTTTTCCATATGGAAGACCAAATGCCTCAGCAGGTTTTCTTGTTAAACATTCAATTAGCTTTTCTAAAGTTAAAATATTCTTTAGTACAAAGTGTGTATATAAAAGCGGAAAGGCTGTTTCTAAACCAACAATGCCAAAGGGAGCTAGAAGCATTCCTTCATTTTTCTCCTCTTCAGAATGTGGTGCATGATCGGTTGCAATAAAATCAATGGTTCCATCTAATAAGCCTTCAATCAACGCTTTTTGGTCATCAAAATCACGCAGAGGTGGATTCATTTTATAATTAGAGTCAAGATTCGGAATATCGTCTTGACATAATAGTAAATGATGTGGTGTCACTTCGGCTGTGACTTTAATTCCAGCTCTTTTTGCATCTCTCACCACTCTTACTGATTCTTTTGTGCTGATATGGCAGACATGGTAATGGCACCCAGTTGCTTCGGCAAGAAGCACATCCCTTGCAATTTGCACTGACTCACATACAGAAGGAATACCGTTTAACTCGTGTTTGAGTGCAAAAGATCCCTCGTGGACAGTACCTTTATTTTTAAGTGTATTATCCTCACAATGGGCAACAATGGCTAGATTACATTCGGCAGCCTTACGCATTGCCGAAAGCATCATCCCGGCCTCTTGAACGCCAACACCATCATCTGTTAAAGCAAAAGCTCCGGATTCCTTCAACACCTTAAAGTCAGTCAGTTCCTGGCCAAGCTGACGCACCGTAATGGAGCCATATGGAAGAACCCTTACTTTCCCGGTCTCTTGAATTCGAGCCTGAAGACCTTCCATGTGTTCTTTAGAGTCTGGTACTGGACGTGTATTAGGCATCGCCGCAATCGTTGTAAAGCCTCCATGTGCTGCTGCCATTGTTCCTGTTGCAATGGTTTCCTTATATTCTCCCCCTGGTTCACGGAGGTGAACGTGTAAATCAATTAATCCTGGTGAAACGAGTAACCCTGTTGCATCTATAATTCTGTCAGCATAACGATCAATTTTATCTGCAATTTCCTCAATTTTTCCATCTTTAATATATATATCACCATGCCTAATTTCACCATCAAATGCTATATAATCTGTGTTCTGTATAAGTAGTTGCATTGTGTTGTCCCCCTTCAAGGCTTTCTAGTGATCTTTTGATTGCTGCCATTCTGATAAATACACCGTTTTGCATTTGTTTAAATATTCTTGATCGGCTGCATTCAACAAGTTGGTCTGCTATTTCCACATTTCGGTTAACAGGAGCAGGGTGCATAATAATACTGTCCTTTTTCATATTTTTTTCTCTTTCAATCGTTAATCCAAACTGTTGGTGGTATTCTTCAGGTGATACTCTGTCTTTTCCATGATGACGCTCATGTTGAATTCTAAGGAGCATGACAACATCTGCACTTGATATGGCATGATCAATAGGTTCATACTCACATTGTTTTGTTATTTCTCGATCAAACCACTCTTCTGGCCCAGAAAATACAACTCGTGCTCCAAGTCTAGTTAATACATCCGCATTAGAGCGTGCCACGCGACTATGCTGAATATCCCCAATAACTGCAACCTTAAGTCCATCAAAACAACCATATTCCTGTTGAATAGTTAAAAGGTCAAGAAGTGATTGTGTTGGATGATGCCCACATCCATCTCCTGCATTAATGATAGGAATGTTAATCTTATCAACAAGTGTTTTATAAAACTGGTCCTCGGGATGACGTATAACAAGAGTTTGAACTCCGATCGATTCCAGAGTCTTTGCAGTATCATACAGTGTTTCACCTTTTTGAATACTAGAGGTTTGAACTTCGAAAGGAATAACTGATAAGCCTAATTTTCTTTCAGCTACTTCAAAACTTGATTTTGTTCTTGTGCTTGATTCAAAAAACAAATTGGCAGCAAATAGATCTTTTTTAGGCCTCCACTCTATCCCATCTGCAAATTCCTGCGCATCAGCCAAAATTTCGTAGATTTCTGAAATATCTAAATCAGTTGTCGTTAATAAATTCTTCATCCTAAACCCTCCTCTAGATTGTTATTTAAGTATTATTAGTTTAAAGGCGTTTGAAGGGATTTCAGTGAATGCCTTATTGACCTAAGTAAATTAAAATACGTTAACAACACCAAGTCCTTTGTAAAACTTATCCTTTCCTTTTACTAAACAAAAACACCCAAATCTAAATTGATTAGGGTGTCCTTGTTTAGCCTCCGGTATAAAAAGGGTATATGTAAAACCCTAAAACATGACCCGGAAAAGCCACACCCTTACAAGCCTCTCATGGACTTATTTAAAAGGTTGATGCTTTTTTCAGTTCTACTTTTTCATCTTCAATTAAATCTGCTTCAAACATATCATCTGTTGCTGCTTGTCTTCCAGGCAATACAAGGTTTAATACTACCCCCGCAATAGCTGCAAGAGCCATTCCGGAAATTTGTAGGTTTGCATTAATTTTTAAATATGCACCACCAATTCCGATAACCAAAATGACAGAGGATACAACCAGGTTTCGTTTATTTTCAAAATCAATTTTGCTATCTACAAGCATCCTTAATCCTGAGGAAGCAATAATTCCGAAAAGGAGAATTGAAATTCCGCCCATTACAGGTGTAGGGATAGAATGGATTAAGGCAGTGACTTTTCCTATAAAACCAAAGATAGTCGCAATTACAGCTGCTCCTGCAACTACATAAACACTATATACACGTGTTATAGCAAGAACTCCAATATTTTCTCCGTAAGTTGTTTTCGGTGGCCCACCAATTAAGGCTGAAATGATAGTCGCAGTTCCGTCACCAAGAATGGAACGGTGCAAACCAGGATCTTTAATAAGGTTTTTACCTACTACCTTACTTAAAACCAACTGGTGGCCAATATGTTCTGACAACGTTACAACGGCAACTGGAACCATTAAAAGGAAGATATCTAATGAAAAGTGCAATTTATAATTTACGATTGGGAAGATGAATTTTGGCATTTCAAACCAATGTGCTTGAAGAACTGGTTTGAAATCGACAATTCCAATAACTAAGGAATAGACATAGCCAACAATGATTCCTGCTAATATAGGAACAATACTTAAAATTTTCTTTGCAAAGATCATAAAGATAATGGTTGCTGCTAATGTTACTAGTGCTGCTGAAAAATACAGCAAGCTATATTTTCCTGCAGGATCATTCATCGCATTACCAACTGCTGTACTAGAGATAGAAAGTCCAATGACGATGATTACAGGTCCAACGACTACTGGAGGAAGTATATTCATAACCCAACGATGACCTGCCTTCTTAATGACTAAGGCTACAATCACATATACACAGCCTGCCATAAGGGTTCCAAGCATGGCTGCTCCAGGTCCCCCGTGAGCCTTTGCCTGAATAATTGGAGCAATATAGGCAAATGAGGATCCAAGATATGCAGGTACCTTCATTTTTGTTAAAAAGATAAAAGCAAGTGTACCTAATCCGCTTGATATTAAGGCAATAGAAGGATCAAGTCCAACTAGATATGGAACAAGAATCGTAGCGCCAAACATGGCAAATAAGTGCTGTAGGCTTAGTGTTAACCATTGACCTGGTTTTGGAACATCTTTTATTCCTAAAATGGTTTGATTGTTCATCTATAATTCCTCCATCTATTTTGTCTAAAACAAAACCCCTTTGCCTGTTTTTTTGCAAAAGGGGTTTTACACCAAACTAGAATGGTGGGCCTCCCCCTTCACAGCCTCACAGGACTGTATTAAAAAGGGCTTTCCTATTTATTTTTCATAAATACTTACTTGATCAATTTTATCAACTTCATTTAATTCCACAACAATTTTTTCAGTGCTAGATGTAGGTATGTTTTTTCCAACGTAATCTGCTCTTATTGGCAGTTCACGATGCCCTCTATCCACAAGTACTGCAAGCTGAATGGCTCCCGGCCTTCCAATATCCATAAGTGCATCCATTGCAGCCCTTACTGTTCTTCCTGTATATAAAACATCATCGATTAGAACGACTATTTTATTCGTTATATCAACAGGAATATCTGAACCCTTTACAAGAGGCTCTTGATTTTCTGTTTTTTTCGTTAAGTCGTCGCGATAAAGAGTGATATCTAATTCACCAACTGCAATTGATTTCCCCTCAATTTCTTCAATCTGTTCAGCTAGGCGGTGAGCAAGATAGATTCCTCTTGTTCGAATTCCAACGAGAACTGTTTCCTCAATTCCTTTGTTTTTTTCAATAATTTGATGGGCAATTCTTGTAAGAGATCTTCGAATTGCTTGCTCATCAAGTACAAGTGCTTTTTGCAATTTTTTAACACCTGCTCTCTTTTATATATACAAAAACCTCTCACCAATCGAGGGTGAGAGGGTAGGTCTACTTAGTATCTTTACCGTTCCTTCTCAGCCTCACTGGACTGACTTAAAGGTCATATTCAACTATTGCTATATTACTTTAGAATAATGAGTGTGTCAACGATTATTTCGTAAATTATCTAGCAGTTCAAGAAAATCATCTGGCAATGGTGCTTCAAATTCTAAATATTCCCCAGTTCTTGGGTGAGTAAATCCTAGAATTCCTGCATGTAAGGCTTGTCCATTAATATCCAATGTTTTCTTTGGACCATATTTCGGATCACCTGCAAGGGGATATCCAATATATTTCATATGAACACGTATTTGATGCGTTCTTCCTGTCTCTAACTGACATTCAATAAACGAAAAATCTTTAAAACGTTCTATGACATGAAAATGGGTAACAGCATGTTTCCCATTATCCACAACAGTCATGCTTTGACGATCCTTTGGGTCCCTTCCAAGAGGGGCATCAACGGTACCAAAGTCATGTGAAATCACACCGTGAACAATGGCTTTATATTTTCTTGTTACCGTTTTTTCTACTAGCTGATTTACTAAGTTTTCATGTGCTAAATCATTTTTTGCAATCATGAGTAAGCCGGAAGTATCCTTATCAATTCTATGAACGATTCCAGGCCTTAGAACACCATTAATTCCAGATAAATCTTTACAATGGGCCATCAATCCATTTACAAGTGTTCCTGTTGTGTGTCCAGGGGCAGGATGAACAACCATGCCTTTTGGTTTATTGACGACCAAAACATCTTTATCCTCATAGTAAATATCTAAATTCATTTCTTCTGGTACCACATCTAATTCTACTGGTTCCGGAATTGAAATTTCAATTTGATCATGAATTGCACATTTGTAATTTGTTTTAACCTGTACTCCATTTACAAGGACATGTCCATCCTTTATCCATTGTTGGACCTGCGTCCTTGACCATTCTTCATCAAGTGAGGAAATTACTTTATCAATCCTATCCCCTTTTTGATCCTCATGAATGGTGTGTTCCATTTTCTCCATAAACTTTCTCCTTTGTATCTCTTTCGTCACGTATCATATAGATCATTAATAATATAACTCCAATGCAAAGACTTGAGTCTGCAATATTAAAAACAGGGAAATTATATCCAAAAATAAAAGCGTGTATAAAATCAACCACTTCTTTACGAAAAATACGGTCAATAAAATTCCCAATTGCTCCCCCAAGCATAAATCCAAGTGAAATTCCTAACAACCATTTTCCTTTAGCAGCCTTTTGAATATAAATTACAATAGCACCAATTACAATAAGTGTTATCAGATAAAAAAGCCACATTTGCCCTTGTAAAATTCCCCATGCGGCCCCTCGATTACGATGAGAGGTGATATAAAGAACATTTTCAATTATCTGTATGCTTTCACCAAATTGCATTTTACTTACAATAAGCCACTTCGTAAACTGATCCAGCACTATCACAAACAAAGCAATTAAATAATAAAACACGTAATTTACCTCCACCATATATCAATGAATGACTTCTTTTGCATTTTAGCATACCACAGGTCATCCGACAATCTAACTGTGTTCATTGATGGAATGGCTTTCGATAAAAGGACTCGATATTTTGAAATTCATTTTTTGTTTTTAAGGTAGGAATCACCTTTAACAAGTCTTCTGGAATCAGTTCTCCTGAAATTTCACATTGGCCAAAATTTCCTTTTTCGAATTTACTTATCGAACTTTCAATATCTTGAAGCTCTTCCTTTATTAATTGTGTTAGCCATGCTTGTTGATTTCTTTTTTGTAAAGATTTCTTAATTTCCTGTTCTATTTGACGGAGTTCCAAATAAAGCGTTTCATAGAAAGCATTCATGATTGTTACCTCCGTTTACTTTTTTATATTATTTCCGTACATTACAGATCAGACACGGTAAAACATTTGACATCCTCTACAACAATTTACGAAGGTAACAAAAAAAGGAAAACCCCGTGCATTTTAAGCACGGGGTGTGAAATTAAGATAAATGAGAAAAATGTTCTCTTACAACATTTGCGCAACGTGTACAAAGAGTTTCATGTTCATGGTCTTGACCCACCTCTGGTGTGACCACCCAACATCTTTCACATGTTTCTCCTTCTGCTTTTGTAACAAGAATCGCGGCCGTTTCTAACTTTATAGCATTTTCTGGAGCTTCATTATAAGTTCCTGCTACTTCAAATCCTGATACAATAAATAGTTGTTTTACATTTTCTTCAATTGATTCAAGCAGATCTTTTGTTTTTTCATTTACATATAAGGTAACTTTTGCAGTTAAAGATTTTCCGATTACTTTTTCATTTCGGGCCTCTTCTAATGCTTTTAGGACATCGTCACGAAGCTTTAAGAAGGAATTCCATTTTTCTTCTAATTCCTTTGCATTAGCAAATTCTTTGTAATCTGGCATATCAGTTAATTGAACACTCTCTTCTTTAACGGACGGAATAAATTGCCAAACTTCATCTGCTGTATGGGAAAGAATTGGAGAAACTAATTTAGTTAATGAAAGCAATGATTCATAAAGTACTGTTTGAATAGCACGTCGTTCTTTATGATCAACAGATTCAATATAAAGAACATCTTTAGCAAAATCAAGATAGAATGCACTTAAATCAAGTGTACAGAAGTTATTTACTGCATGATAAATTCCAGCAAATTCGAAATTCTCATATGCATTCTTAACATATTTAATTAATTTATTTAATTTAACCAGCATAAATTGATCTACTTCACGTAAATCTTCATAGGCAATTGCGTCAGTTTCTGGATTAAAGTCAGATAAATTACCAAGTAAGAAACGGAAAGTGTTCCGAATTTTACGGTAAACTTCTGCAACCTGTTTAAGAATGGCATCAGATACTCTTACATCTGCTTGATAATCTACAGATGCAACCCATAAACGTAAAATATCTGCACCTAACTGGTTCATAACCTTTGCTGGTACAACCACATTTCCTACAGACTTACTCATCTTTCTGCCTTCGCCATCTAAAGCAAAACCATGACTTAGGACACCTTTATACGGGGCTTTCCCGGTAACAGCTACAGATGTAGATAGTGAAGAGTTAAACCAACCGCGGTATTGGTCAGATCCTTCTAAATAAAGATCCGCTGGACGGACAAGGTCTTCTCTTTCGACAAGAACGGCTTGGTGGGAAGATCCAGAATCAAACCATACGTCCATAATATCTGTTTCTTTTGTAAAAATACCATTTGGACTTCCAGGATAAGTAAAACCTTTTGGAAGCAGGTCCTTCGCTTCACGTTCAAACCAAACATTTGAACCATTTTCACGGAATAGAGATGAAACATGTTCAATTGTTTCATCTGTTATCACAGCATCACCATTTTCCGCATAAAACACTGGAATTGGAACGCCCCATGCACGTTGTCGGGAAATACACCAATCTCCACGATCACGAACCATATTAAACAAACGGGTTTCTCCCCATGCTGGAACCCATTTTGTTTCTTTTACAGCTTCAAGCAAATCGTTTCTAAAATCTTTAATAGAAGCGAACCATTGAGCAGTTGCTCTAAAAATAACCGGCTTTTTCGTTCTCCAATCATGCGGATAAGAGTGAGTGATAAATGAAAGCTTTAATAATGCACCCACTTCCTCTAACTTTTGACCAATTGATTTATTGGCATCCTCATAGAATATACCTTCAAACCCTGGAGCCTCAGCGGTCATATAGCCCTTGTCATCGACAGGGCATAAAACATCTAACCCATACTTTTGTCCAACGTAGAAGTCGTCTTCCCCATGTCCTGGTGCTGTATGAACACAGCCAGTACCAGCATCTGTTGTTACATGTTCACCTAACATAACTAAAGAATCCCGACCATATAGTGGGTGACTAGCAACAATATTTTCTAGTTCTGTTCCTTTTACCTTTTGAACAACTTCTGTATTTTCCCAACCTATTTCTTTTGAAGCAGCCTCTAGAAGAGCTTCAGCAATTAAATACTTTTGATTATTTGCTTTTACTACCACATAGGTTAAATCCGGATGTACAGAAATCCCAAGGTTTGCAGGGATGGTCCATGGTGTTGTAGTCCAAATAACAATCTGAGTATCTGTGTCTAGAACTCCTTTTCCATCCTTTACTTTAAATCCAACATAGATGGAAGCAGATCGTTTGTCCTTATATTCAATTTCAGCTTCTGCCAATGCAGATTCACTGGATGGAGACCAGTAAACTGGTTTCAGTCCTTTATAGATGTAGCCTTTTTTGGCCATTTCTCCAAATACTTTAATTTGTTGTGCCTCATACTCAGGCTTTAGGGTAATATACGGGTTTTCCCAATCACCCCGAACACCTAGACGTTTAAATTGTGAGCGTTGGTTATCAATTTGTTCTAAGGCATATTCAGCGCAAAGCTCACGGAATTCTGCAACACTCATTTCTTTTCGCTTAACACCTTTATTTGTTAAGGCTTGCTCGATAGGAAGACCATGTGTATCCCAGCCAGGTACATATGGTGCAGAAAAACCGTTCATGGATTTAAAACGAACAATAAAATCTTTTAAAATTTTATTTAAAGCATGGCCCATATGAATGTCACCATTTGCGTAAGGAGGGCCATCATGCAAAACATACATTGGCCTTCCTTTTGTCCGTTCTTGGACTTTTTGGTAAATTTTCATTTCTTCCCATTTCGCCTGAATTTCAGGCTCCCTTTGTGGAAGATTTCCCCTCATAGGAAAATCTGTTTGTGGCATCAATAACGTATCTTTATACTCCATATCATTACCTCCTGATTACTTAACATAAAACAGAATAGACAAAAAAACCTTCTCATCCCTATAAAAGGGACGAGAAGGTTTTATCTCGCGGTACCACCCTGATTGACGGCTAAATAAAAGATGCCGTCCAGCTTCATTATTCGTAACGTGAATATAACGCCAAGGCCTACTCTTTTTTAAAATCAAATTTCAGCTTGGAACTCAAGGAGGATTTTCCAACTTTTCACTTTTTGCGGGCTTCCACCATCCCCGAATCGCTGATAAAAGTATTTGAAAAATTGTACTGTTCCTTTCAACGTCTATTTCCATTCTATTTACTTATTATGAAATTATATGCGAAACAATCTCTAGCGTCAAGCGAGTGAATCTTCAGTTTGGGAAGACTTCAATTCTGTTGCATCGATTTCATATTCCAGTAAATGATCCCAATCATCATTATTAAGCATATCTAGCTGAGCTTCAATCAACATTTTAAAGCGAGTGCGGAACACTTTTGATTGTTTTTTCAAGTCTTCAATTTCCATTGCAATTCGACGAGCCTTTGAAAGTGACTCATTTACAATACGGTCTGAATTTTTTTCTGCTTCCTTTACAATCAGCTTAGCTTCCTTTTGAGCATTCCGTTTCACTTCTTCTCCAGCTTCTTGGGCAATCACAATTGATTTATTCAATGTTTCCTCAATATTGGAAAAATGGCCAAGGCGATCTTTCATCTCATTTAAACGTTCTTCTAGTTCTTTCTTTTCTCTAATAACTAATTCGTAATCTTTAATAACTTGATCAAGAAACTCATTAACTTCGTCTTCATCATAACCCCTGAAGCCTTTATTAAACTCTTTATTGTGTATATCTAACGGCGTTAACGGCATAATGCCACCTCCAAAATCAGTTGTCAGTTCCTCAATATGTACATTAGGATTTTCGACATTACTTGCGAAAATCCTGCTAAACAAAACAATTATTTTTGTTTACCAATACTAATTCGCCATTTTTCTTTCTTTGTTTTTCCTTCTATTGACATTAATTTAACTCTTCCATAGCTTCTAACAGAAAGTAAATCTCCCTCACCACATTCAAAAGAAGGATTTTCAATTAATGTCCAGTTCACTTTTACTAATCCTTGTTGAATAAAGGTTTGTGATTTTTGACGTGAAAGATGGTAAATACCGGAAACAACCGTATCAAGACGTAATGATGAAACAGTTATCTCCTCATCTCTAAAAGACTCTTCAGTTAATATTGCCTCTTCTAGTTTTAAAGGTTTTAATTCAACGGTTGCTTTGCCAATTGACTGGATTTGTGTCCTAATATATTCACTTACTTCTTGGCAAACAAAAAATTGAATCTTTTTTTCGCAAAAAATGATATCGCCAAATTTGCCACGTCGAAGGCCTAGTGACATTAAACTACCTAAAACATGTGGATGTAGAATGGTAACAAATTTACTTGGATAATCAATTTCAAATAAACAGATATCAAAATCATTTTTAGTTGCCATCCCATACTCTGGCATAATACATGCTCTTTTTCTTTCTGTAGATGAACTGCCACCAAAAAATTCACATTTCACTTCAAAATTCTGTCCAATAATTGTTTTTAAAATATGTTGTTCCCGGGGATCAAGGAAATCGGTAAGTTTTGGAGAGTAAGTGGTTTCTACAAAATCCTTCCAATTTAAAACCTGATCAATAAAATCTTTTTCCTCCGGTCTAAAATGCTGATAGATGTTCATAACAAATGACCCTAAATTAAGCAACCCAAGTATATACTTGAGCCAATCCACTTGAAGCAAAATTTAAGACTAAAAGTGCGACAATTGGTGAGATATCAATCATTCCAATTGGGGGAATAATTCGTCTAAATGGCTCAAGATATGGTTCACAAATCTTTGCCAAAAACTTTCCAATTGCAGTTCCTCTTGCATTAGGAAACCATGACATTAAAATATAAATAACAAGTGCGTATGAATAATACGTTATAAGTTTAGTGAGATAATAAAAAAGTAATCCCATCTTCCTATTACCACCTCGTTTCCTGAATATCCTGTTCATGCATTAATTCAGAAATATTTCCAGATACCTCAATATTATCCGGAGTACAAAGAAAAATGCTTGGTCCAACCTTTTGAATATCTCCACCAATGGCATAAACTGTTCCACTTAAAAAGTCAACGATACGTTTTGCTTGATCTCGTTCAATTCGTTGTAAATTAACCACTATAGCACGTCGATTTTTCAAATGGTCAGCAACATCTTGTGCCTCCGCGTAGACTCGTGGTTCTACTAAAATTACTTTTGAAGATTTTTGAACGCTTTGCAGGCTAACCACATTTTGTGACTTTGGCGGCTGCTGTGATTGATGTCTTTGATATTTTATCGGTTCAAGATCCTCAGCAAATTGTTCACTTTCCTCATATTCATCCTCATCTAAAAAGAAAAAAGTCTTAAATTTAGATTTCAAGCTCAAGTTTAACACCTCCTAATCATCTTCACCGACAAGTGCAGTCCCGATTCGTACCATCGTTGCCCCTTCTTCAATAGCAATTGTAAAATCATTGGACATTCCCATTGATAACTCTGTACATGGGGCAAAATCAATTTGATAGGCCTTTATTTGGCCTTGAAGCTGCTTTAAGGTTTGAAAACATCCTCGAAGTACCGCTTCATCATTTGTAAATGGGGCCATTGTCATTAAACCATCCACTCTAATATTTTTTAACGGTTTAAGTCTTTCGATAAAAGGTATGACTTCTTCAGGGCTCATTCCATGTTTCGATTCTTCTCCCGAAACATTTACTTGAACAAAACATTTTATCGTCTTAAGAGACCTTTTATTAATCTCTTCAGCAAGTGCCAATCGATCAAGAGAATGAATGTAGTCCACCTTGTCAATAATATTTTTTACCTTTCTCGTTTGCAATGATCCAATAAAATGCCAAATAGGCTTGTCCTGAAAGGTCTCCCATTTTTCAAGGAGTCCCTCATCCCGGTTTTCCCCAAGATCTAAAATCCCTGCTTCCAGAGCTTCTAGGGCTCTTTTACTACTTACATACTTTGTAACAGCAATAATCCTTACTTCGTCAGGATTCCGATTTACTTTAAGGCATGCATCTTTTATTTGCTGATTTACTTTTTCTAGTTTTTGTGCAACCTTCATAAATAACTTGAATCCTCCTTCCAACCAATAAAGCTTAACATTCTGCCTGATTTTCCTTTGTCTCGGCGATGTGAAAAAAACTCATTTTCATGACAGCTCGAACAATACTCAGTTACAGCTATATTTTGCTCTGGAACTCCGGCTTTTCTTAATAGAAGCCGATTAAGCTCCCTCAAATCAAGAAAGTATTGGTCCTCCTGGAATAAATTATATGGTTTTTTTTCGACATCTACTAGTATCTTTTGAACGATATCAATTACATATTTATTAACAATATAACATTTTTTGCAAATAGAAGGACCAATTACGACAAAAATTTCCTCAGGAGGAATTCCTTCACCCTTCCATAACTCAATCATTTGTTTCGCTATTTCCTTTGTAGTGCCTTTCCATCCAGCATGTGCTAGCCCAATCATTCTTTTCATCGGTGCAATAAAAAATAAAGGAACGCAGTCTGCATAACAAAGCGTTAATAATATTCCAGTTTCATCAGTATAAAAGCCATCTATCCCTTTATACGATTCCTCATAATTTGTAGCACCCTTGCCACGATCAACCTTCTTTACTTTTTGAATAACATGGTGATGCGTCTGCTCAGCTCCAACCCAATATTCCAATGGAAACTGGATATTTTCTGAAACCTTTTGCCGATTTGAAACCACGTCACAAAGGTTATCCCCAACATGAAAACCAAGATTTAGACTTTTAAACTCACCCTTGCTAAATCCTTCATTTTTGGTTGTCATTCCAGCAACCAGCCCTGGAAATTGACTCATCCATTTTTCAATTACAAAATGAGTCGGATTTTGTAGAACGAATGGTTCCATTACACTACCTCTTTTGTTTTTCTATAGTTTACCATGAATAAACAAAATGGTCATGAAAGAAAGCATTTAGTTTTCTTTTTCTTCATAGTCTTCATTTGTTTTGTATCGAACTAAAATAACATCATGACCTATTTTCAAAATATTTCTCCATGGAATGACTACATCTTCATCTTTTCCAAAAAGACCTAAAACTCTTCCATTTCCTGAGATAACTACGGCATCAATTTTTCCAGACGTTAAATTTATTTCAATATCTGAAACATTACCAAGCCTTTTTCCATCTGATACATTGACAACATCCTTTATTTGAAAATCAGAAATTTTAACCATCTTTTCTTCCTCCCAATATACATAATTATAAAAATTATATGATTGGGATAGGAAAAGTATTGATTATAAAAAAAATAAAGCTGTCCATGCGGCAGCTTTTTAGAAAGGATTACGTCTATGTCTTAGCTATGAAACTAAAAATGTGAGAAGTATATACCCCATTGCATTTTTAGTTTCATCTATTAGCTTTGGATATTTTTATTCATTTGCCGAATGGCTGCTTTTTCCAACCGGGACACCTGCGCTTGTGAAATGCCAATTTCATCAGCAACTTCCATTTGTGTTTTCCCTTGAAAAAAACGTTTCCGTAAAATCAATTTTTCTCTCTCGTTTAGTCTCCGCATTCCTTCCTTCAGGGCTATTTCTTCAATCCAATGAGTATCTTTATTTCTCTCATCACTTAATTGATCCATAACATAAATAGGATCTCCACCATCATTGTATATTGGCTCAAATAATGAAACTGGATCTTGAATAGCATCTAAAGCAAATACGATTTCCTCATGTGGAACATCTAACACTTTCGCTATTTCCTCGGCTGTCGGTTCCTTTGATGTTTCACTCATTAAACGCTCTCTTACTTGCAATGCCTTATAAGCAATATCACGCAACGATCTTGAAACGCGGATTGGATTATTATCCCTTAAATAGCGGCGAATTTCCCCAATTATCATAGGAACCGCATAAGTAGAAAACTTTACATTTTGGCCTAAATCAAAATTGTCGATTGATTTCATTAAACCAATACAGCCAACCTGGAACAGGTCATCAACAAACTCGCCCCGGTTGTTAAACCGCTGAATTACACTTAACACAAGCCTTAAGTTACCGTTAACTAATTTTTCTCTTGCAGTAATATCACCTGCTTGCATTTCCTTAAAGAGCAATCTCATTTCTTCATTTTTTAAAACAGGAAGTTTTGATGTATCGACACCGCAAATTTCAACTTTATTTCGAGTCAATCTCTTTTTCCTCCTCACAGGAGCTGCTGTTCAAAAAACAGTATCTCCTTGAGAAGGAAAAATATGCACATCCGAATCCCCCATTACCTGCATGAAAATAATAAAAAATATATTTATTTCCTTTAAACAAGGCATTTTTTAAAGGTAAAATTATTTAAAAAAATATATTTTTAAACCATTTTATTAAACTCTTTTCTTAGCCTTTTTATTATTCTTTTTTCTAATCTAGAAATATATGATTGGGAAATGCCCAACATATCCGCTACATCCTTTTGAGTCTTCTCTTCACCATTTGTAAGGCCAAATCTTAATTCCATAATTTGTTTCTCACGATCTGTTAATTGATGAAGAGCTTTTGTCAAAAGCTTCCGATCAACATTTGCTTCAAGGTCTTTCGTAATAATGTCCTCATCGGTACCCAGAACATCTGATAATAAAAGCTCATTCCCGTCCCAGTCAATGTTTAACGGCTCATCAAATGAAACCTCAGAACGGATTTTATTGTTTCTTCTTAAATACATTAAAATTTCATTTTCAATACACCTTGATGCGTATGTAGCAAGCTTGATTTTTTTTTCAGGATTAAAGGTATTCACTGCTTTTATTAATCCAATGGTTCCTATACTAATTAAATCTTCAATATTAATTCCTGTATTTTCAAATTTTCTAGCAATGTATACAACAAGTCTTAAGTTTCTTTCAATCAAAATAGACCTTGCTGCTTTATCACCACTAGGTAGCTTTTTTAATAATAATTCTTCCTCATCCTTATTAAGCGGGGGTGGCAATGCTTCACTTCCACCAATGTAAAAAACCTCATCGGTTTTAATTCCGAGTTTAATTAATAATTTATACCATAAATAGGATAAGCGAAGTCTCCATTTTTTCATGGAAGTTCCTCCTTCTAAATTGTGTTTTTCGTGAGTATAGTAGTATTAACTTACCATAACAGAATCAGTTTGCTTCATGGAAGTCAGCATTTTTGGATGTACAATGCACTGAAAAGAATTATCCGTTGAAAGCTGTTGTAATGTAAAGGAGACCAATCCCTTTTCGCATTGGTATACATCCATATCCTTCCTAATTAAAATGGTATCTGGTTTAATTGCGACTATAAGTTGATGCTCTTGTCCAACGACCTTAAACGGGACAACACGAAGCCTATTTTGCCATTCAACAGGTATTATTTCTTCTCCCATAATCAAAAGTTCTGAGTTGGTTGCCATTTTCTTGATTTCTTCCGGCATTAAATCAAACTGATCTTTAATAGAGACAAACATTACAGGCATTTTGGAGATGGGATCATAAAGCTGATTGCCGCTATCCACTAATCCCTTAACTGTAAAAGTCTTGTTAAATATGGTGAAGACGACATTTACAATTTGATCAAATTGAATTTTCGTCATTTCCATTGTTTCAATCTTTGTTTTAGAAAAATGCCAAGCTATTGGAAAACCAATTAATACAAAAATCCAGCTGATAGGATCTCCAAAACCTTTTGCATTGGACAGAAGCACACTTGTTGTCAGTTGGTTATTGTACTGGATGAAATAATGTACTCCTATTAAGGTTCCTCCAATTAGAAAGGTCGAGAAATAAAGAGTAAATAATGCCTTAGTAAAAAATCGCCACCTTTTATATCCAAACACAGTAAGTGTCATCATAACAGAAAATAACAGCTTAACTAAAGGATGTCCTGAAAAGGTATTAAGTGGTGTAAAAGCTAATAAAACAATAATTGACCCAATAAATCCTCCTGCAAGTAACCTCCAAATTCGAATACTGCGTTTTAAAATAATAGCCGTTAAATAGAGGAGAAGGCTATCAAACAATAAATTAAGAACCCAGATTACATCTAGATAAACTGTCAAAAAGTCTTCCTCCCTTATCACTGACCAACCTGCTCGGATTCTATAGAATGAAGTAAACTTCAAACAATCTATTATTCTGTTTACGAAAAAGTATACCCCATTTCTACTGGAGAAGTGTGTCACTTTCTGTACTCAAAAAAACAGAAATTTTCACTTTTCTCTGGGAATTTTGTCATATTTAAAAATGTAAGGATGAAAGTAACAATCGTTTATATACAAAAAAAAGACATAGCTCTATTTGAACTATGCCTCTAATTGTTTTCTTACATTATCTACGTCTATCACGATTGCGTAGGAATGTTGGAATATCTAATGTGTCTTCCTGTGAATTCGTTGTTGCAGCACGTGTTGGTTCTTGAGGTGCTTCTTCACGTTTTGGCTCTCTCTTAGGAGCACCAAAGCCTACTTTGGACTGGCCAAAAGCTGGTCTAGATACTTTTGAATGAACATTTTCTTCATTAAAGCCAGTTGCAATTACAGTCACAATAATTTCATCTTTTAAATTTTCATTGATAACAGAACCAAAGATCATGTTTACTTCCTGATCTGATGCTATCGCTACAATATCAGCTGCTTCCTGAACCTCGTATAGGCTCAAATTCAAGCCACCGGTGATATTCATTAGTACCCCTTGGGCACCGTCAATGGATGTTTCTAACAACGGAGAACTAATTGCTTTTTTAGCAGCCTCTGCAGCACGATTTTCACCTGCTGCAACTCCAATTCCCATCAAAGCTGAACCTTTATTAGACATGATCGTTTTAACATCAGCAAAATCAAGGTTGATTAATCCTGGAACAGCAATTAAATCTGAAATACCTTGAACGCCTTGACGGAGAACATTATCAGCCTCACGGAATGCTTCAAGCATTGGTGTACTTTTGTCCACAATTTCAAGTAGGCGATCATTTGGAATGACAATAAGGGTGTCCACCGCTTCTTTCATTGAAGCAATTCCACCAGAAGCCTGGTTCGCACGCTTTTTTCCTTCGAAGGTAAATGGTCTTGTGACTACACCCACAGTTAAGGCACCCAAATCTCTAGCGATTTGAGCAATGACGGGTGCTGCACCAGTCCCGGTTCCTCCCCCCATTCCGGCAGTTACGAAAACCATGTCTGCACCGCTTAATACTTCTTCAATTTGTTCTTTACTTTCCTCAGCAGCTTTCTTTCCAACCTCTGGGTTAGCTCCAGCTCCAAGTCCTCTTGTTAATTTTGCTCCAATTTGCATTCTTACTTCTGCTTTTGAAAGATTCAATGCTTGTGCATCTGTATTAACAGCAATAAACTCTACACCTTTAACACCATGCTCGATCATTCGGTTTACTGCGTTGTTTCCACCGCCACCTACACCGATAACCTTTATAGTTGCAAGAGAATCTAAATTTGTATCGAATTCTAACATGACAAATCCTCCTAATTCGCCGATCTTCCTTTTCGGTTTTGCTTATTCGAAAAAGTAACCAAGGAATTTTTTCACTCTTGATGACATTTTTTCTTCGGGGTGTTTTTCTGGTTTTACTTTCGGTTGTTGTTGTTGCTTATAACTCTGTTTTTCACTTGGTTCAGTTACAGATGGAGATTCCATAGTGTTTCCACCAGGTAATCTGGCAAACTTATATGCATATTTAATCAAACCTACTGCCGTTGTATATTGAGGTTCTCGTACCCCAATATAATCAGGAGCAGCAATGCGAACACGGTTTTGCAAAATTTCCTCTGCAAGTTCCAAGATACCCTGCATGTTAGCAACTCCACCTGTTAAAACAAATCCGCCTGGTAAATCGCGAATACCTAGCCGTTTCATTTCTTGAACGACTAATTCGAAGATTTCTTCCATTCTAGCTTCTATAATATCAGATAGTTCAAGTTGATTAAATTGCTGGTGATGATCACTTCCAATAATCGGAACACTGAAAACTTCCTCTGCAGATGCATCATCGTAGAAGGCATGTCCATGTTTTACCTTTATTTTTTCAGCGTCTTCAGTAGAGGTTCGTAAACCGATTGAAAGATCTTTTGTAATATGATCTCCACCAATCGGAAGCATTCCCGTTGCCTTTAAATGACCTTGTTCGAAATAAGCAATCGTTGTGGAGCCACCACCTAAATCAATAAGTGTTACTCCCAATTCTTTTTCATCTTTTGATAAAGCAAAAGATCCAGTGGCAAGTGGTTGAGGTATGATATCAACTATTTCCAAACCTGCACGTTCCACACATCGAAGGATGTTATGTAATATGGTTTTGGTGGTAGTGATAATTGTCCCTTCCATTTCCAAACGAACACCAATCATACCGCGAGGGTCGTTAATTTCATCAAGACCATCCACAATGAATTGCTTCGCTTCTACCCCAATGATTTCTCTTTCGGGAGGAATAGAAATAACCTGTGCAGCTTGAATTACCCTAGTTACATCTTCATTAGATATTTCACGATTTTGGCTCGATACTGCCACAACACCATGACAATTTGTTAATATAACCTGATTGGCTGGAATTCCAATATAAACTCTTCTAATCTCCATACCTATCATTCTTTCAGCTTGTTCAATAGCTTTCCGAATAGAATGAACGGTTTCATCTATATCAACTATAGAGCCTTTTCTTAAGCCATCAGATTTTACATTACCAACGCCAATTATATTTAGCGAGTCACTCGTCATTTCACCAATGATTACCTTTACGCTGGATGTACCGATGTCAAGACTTACATAAATTTCATTGCTGTTCATTCTTTGGCACCTCCTTATCGCATTCCTAAAAAAGAACAACAATAACCTTTGTTCAATGATTGAATACCCGTATATATCTTATAAGAATATTCGTCACAACTAAATAATTCCCTTTAAAAATTTTTACTTTTTTTCTAATTTTTCTTTGTTTGTTGACCATTTTGTCAATAATATTCGTCTAATGACAGCTATGTTCTGGAATAACCTCACTCCAAATGCAAAAACAGCTGCTAAGTACAAGTCTACACCAAGATGGACACCTAGAAAAGCTAAACTTGCAGCTAGTAAAATGTTAAAAAAGAAACCAGATACAAACACTTTTTCATCATAAATGTTTTGCATATGAGCTCTAATTCCTCCAAACAATGTATCAAAAGCGGCGAGTACGGCAATTGATAGATAATTCGAATATTGTTCAGGTATACGAATATCTGTTAATAACCCAAGAACAATTCCAACAATCAACCCAAGAATTGGAAGCCACATTATGAACTTCCTCCTTTATCAGCCTTTACCATCTCCATACCATGAATATGAATAGGATTATTATATGCAGGAACTGTTACATTCCAGCTTGGTGATGATACAGTAAGCCGTAAATTATCAATAAAAAAGTCTTCTACCGATTTTGAAACCTGCATTCGATTATAAAGTTCTTGGGCATTCTTCATATTTTTTGCTACAACCTTTACTACAATTGGAAAGTCATTTAATGTATGACCATCAATTTTGGTTTCAGAATTAATATCCCTAATGACGGTTGTATTGATCACTCTTTGCCCATCAATGGAAACATACTTTGCCTGATACATGTTTAATTCGTTTAAAAGGCGTTTAAGCAAATCAGGAGAAATTCCTTTTGTAATTGGCTCCCCTAATTTTATTTCCTCGTAAACGGGCTCAATTTTTAAAACAATACCGGGACCTGTTATATCTGTTATACCTGTCTCAACCTTTAATTCCTGCAAGGTATTACGCAAGGCTTGTTCCTTACTTTGCTTTTTCTTTGAATCATATTCAGACAACTTTAATTCATTGGAGCGAATTTCTGTTAGTAGGTTAGATTCCATTTCTTTTTCCTTTAACAATGCATCACGAAGCTGCCAAATATCCCTTGTGTCCCTCTCAGCTGGCTTCTTTAATGTTTGGAATTGAATGGCAATCATAAATCCTACAACCCCTGCTATAAAAACAAGACTTAGCTTTTTGGGGGACTTTCCCATTTCTTTCACCAGCCTTTTACCTTTTTCTTCGTGGAGGTAAACAGTCATTAGTAACTCCCTATAATAGGTGGTAAGATAATTTCATTTTCCTTTTCTAGGCTAAAAATAATATTATCATTAACCAACTGATCCTTTACTCCACCAGAAATGTTTAAGGCTGCAGATAATACCTCTGGGTCCCCAATTGCTTCAATGACAAATGGTGCCGGATGTTGTTCTCCATCAACGGTTATGACAGGGCCATTACATACAATATAAGAATGACTCGAAAGTCTTTGACCATTAATAGCTACAGCTATTGCACCTGAAATATAAAGTTCGTTTACAACTTTAAACACGTGAAACTCATGAACAAGGTAATTATTGACATTATCATCCTTTGGGTTGTATGCTCCATCTGAAAGGGATACCTTAACGCCTTTACCCTTTACTTTTACTTCACCCAAAAACATTCTGTATTTTTGGATATCCTCTGTTACAGTATAAAATCCTTTTTCTTCCTTTGAAAGATTTTTTTCGTTTTCGAGAACCTTTTCCTGTGTTTGGTTTAACTCTTTTTGAAGCTTACGATTGTTTTCTTCTTGTGAATTCAATTGATTTCTTAAATCAATCGTTTGTTCCCACTGGGAATCGGACATTTTTTTTGTTTCAGCTACATTTTCTTTTTGTGTTAAATGATAGGAAAATGCTAGCATATACCCAAGGACAAGACAGACAAAAGATAAAACAACATGGTTACCGTGTATTTTTATCTTTTTCAACCTTATCCGCTCCTTCAGATCCGTAAGCCTTAAAGAATGAACCTACTTCCAAATCAATAATTCCTTTTTTATTCGGATCCAATTGGCTTATTATGGAAGGATAATGGGACATTTTATCTGAAAAGCTCCTTATCGTTGCACTAACTTCAAATCCATCATTCATATACATCGAAATGTGGAACTGGTCTGTATTAGATGGGGAATAATGAATCTCGGAAATAGAATTAAGAATTGCATTCGGCAATTTCCTCAATTCTGCCAACATTTCAACTAACACATCTCCTTCTTTAAAATCAAAGAGAATGGGTGCGGAAATTGGAAGACCATTCATTACTTTTTCTTTTAAAATTGTTCCATTTTCTAGAACAGGATAATATTCAGTATCCTTTTTTAGGTATGCAATTCTTTTGTTTTCATTAATTTCAATAATGACTGTATTTGGAAACTTCACCTTTACGTTTGCTTTTTTAATTTCTGGAATGCTTAAAAGTTTTTTGGAAACCTGCTGTTTGCTCACCTTCCAAATATTTGTTTTCGTACTAATCCCTGTTTCTTCGATAACTTTATTACTTGATATTGCCTCATTCCCTTTAACAACAATATTTTTTACGTGGCTTAATGGCGACTGTAAATAAATAATGATAGCAATAAGAGAAAAAAACAAAAATAGCACGAGAATTAATCTTCTGTTGGCTTTCTTGCGTCTTTGTTGTTTCAGTTTTGGAATTCGATCCTCCAGAGCAACAATATTTCCTTTTTCCATATTTTCCTCCACAAAAACAATGGCTTGTACAAGTTTTTATGTATATCAATTTATCTTCAGCAAATCAACCTTAAAAGTGAAAAGCAACGGCAAAAGTCTTATGCCGTCGCCCTTTACAATCATTTTAAACATTTATGTCTACTTGTGTAATTATATCACAATTTTAGGAAATCGTAAGCAATTTTCGCACTACTTTCGACCTATTATTTCCACTTCAGTTTCCATTTTAACTTCATAAAGATGGTAAATAGTGTCCTTGACATGCTCAATCAGTGCTAATACATCTTCTGCCTTTGCATTACCCGCATTCACAATGAAGTTTCCATGCATTTCAGAGATTTTTGCACCGCCGATGCTGTATCCTTTTAATCCGGCAACCTCAATTAGTTTTCCTGCGTAATTTGGAAGTGGATTGCGAAAAATGCTTCCTGCACATGGAAAATTCCAGGGTTGAGTGTCTTTCCGATAGTCTTTATTTTTCTGCATTTCATGAACAATCTTTTCACGATCACCAGTCGATAGTGAGAAAATAGCTTCAACAACGATTCCGGGTCGTATTTTCTGAAGAACAGATGTACGATAAGAAAATCCCATTTCCTCCTCGGAAAGCCATTCCATTGTTCCATCCTCAAATAATACATGAGCACTTTTTAAAATTTTGCTAATATCTGATCCATGTGCCCCGGCATTCATATAAACTGCTCCACCAACAGAGCCAGGAATTCCACTTGCAAACTCTAAACCTGAAATTCCCTTTTTACTTATTATTGTGGCTAAACTTATTAAAGAGTGTCCTCCTCCTACAACAATCTCCGTTCCCTTAATTTGTAGATGGTCTAAGCCAGCTCCTAACCGTATTACTGCCCCTTCAATACCCTTGTCGGAAACAAGAAGATTAGAACCTCTCCCAATGGCCCGCCATTTTAAGTCGTGTTTTCGAATAATCCCCATCACTTTTTTTAAGTTTTCAATCGAAGATGGTTCAATAAACAAATCAGCAGGACCGCCAATTTTTATGGTTGTATATGGAGAAAGCGGTTCATTCTTCTTCACTTTTCCAATATTTGCGTCCTGTAATTCTTTTATAATATCTTCCATGTTTGCGCCTCCCTTTCTAGCTGAATTTTCTATGGCAACAAACGCCACTATTTTCATCATTCCATATGTTGCTTCTTCATAATTTTAAAAAAACTGCAGTCCTTTGCCTCAAATATAGATTAATTAAGTGTATGCAAAAACATCCTTCTGGACTACCTTTGATTTTGTTGAACTAATGTTTTCATTAATGTATACAACCTGTTTGCCGAATCAGGAATTCCCATTTTTTTCGCATTGGATTTCATTTCAGTAAGCTTATTTTTATCTAAAAGAATTTGATCAATATTCTTCATTAAACTTGTACTATTTAAATCATTTTCGAGTAATAACAGAGAAGCTCCCTGAGAAACAAGTGAACGAGCATTTTTTTCTTGATGATTATTTGTAACATATGGGCTTGGGACAAGAATACTTGGGATTCCAAGAGAGGTTAATTCTGCTAAAGTTGTAGCTCCAGCTCTCGAAACAACTAGATCGATTCCAGCGAGTACCTCAGGCATGTTATGAATAAAAGGTTTGATAATAACATTAGAGGGATTTCCTACTAACTCCACTTCTTTTTTAACTTTTTCAAAATGGACATCACCAGTTACATAAAGCACTTGGTATGGTTTATTTCCAAAGCTTGATAAAGATTTAACAACCGCTTCATTAATAGGTCTTGCACCCCTGCTTCCTCCAACAATAAGGACGGCTGGTATTTTTGTGCTTAATCCTACTGAAAGTCTTCCCTTTATTCCATCTTTACCTAACACTTCAGATGCTCTAGGGTTTCCAGTGAAAACCACTTTATCACTTGGGAAATAATTTTTTGCCTCATCAAAGCATAAAGCTATTTTATTTACATAACGACTTAAAAATTTATTCGTTAATCCTGGAACACTATTTTGCTCATGTATAATGGTTGGAATTTTTAGTTTCGCAGCAGCATAAACAACTGGACCACACACATATCCGCCTGTGCCAATGACAATGTCCGGTTTGAATTCCTTAAGTATTTTTTTACTTTCCGTTGTCCCTTTTATAAATCTAAGAACTGTTTTAATATTTTCAAATGAAAGCTTTCTCTTAAAACCAGTAATATGAATGGATTTAAAAGGAATATTCTCTTTGGTTACAATCGTACTTTCCAGCCCATTCTTAGTTCCTATGTATAAAAACTGTGTATCTTTAGCTTCCTTTTGTATCTCGTGTATTAGGGCAAGTGCAGGATAAATATGTCCGCCAGTCCCTCCACCACTTACAACTATTTTCACTTAAAACCACCCCATCTATATGGCCAATCACCATTTTTTAATTTCTGTTTTCCATTCTACAATATTTTAATGGTGAAAAAGGAGAATGTTAATGAATTGTAACCATTTTTTAAAAAGAAAACCATTTTATCCTGAAACTTTAGGAAAGTTTTCTAAACTAAAAAAAGAACCCTGCCAAAACAGGGTACATCTTTTTAAGACAAATTTCCATCTTAGTTTATTTAATATCTGGAATACCGACTAATATTTAAAAGTACTCCAATTGCCATCAGCATTAGTGTAAGAGACGAACCGCCATAGCTTAGGAATGGTAAGGTTATCCCTGTTACCGGCATAAGTCCTGTAACAACGCCTATATTAATCATTACTTGGATAGCAACCATTGCAATGATACCCACTGCAAGAAAACTCCCATAGAGATCCGGAGCCCCCATGGCTATTCTAATCCCTCTCCACAAAAGTAATGCGAATAGGAGCAAAACGAATGAGCCTCCAATAAACCCTAATTCTTCTGACAGGATGGCAAAGATAAAATCTGTTTGAGGTTCAGGCAAATAAAAGAATTTCTGCCTACTTTCACCTAAACCGAGCCCGAACAATCCGCCAGGGCCAATCGCATAAAGCGACTGAATAATCTGGAATCCGCTTCCCAACGGATCAGACCAAGGGTCTAAAAAGGAAGTAATCCTTTTCATTCGATATGGAGCAGAAGCAATAAGTCCTACAAAGCCTGCCACACCAAGAAGCCCTAATCCAGCAAAATGACTTATTCTCGCACCTGCGATGAATATCATCACAATACAAGTCCCAATCATAACCGTACCCGTTCCTAGATCAGGCTGAAGCATAATTATAACAAATGCGGTAAAAACAAGCGCTAAAGATGGAATTAATCCCTTTCTAAATGATGTGATTAATTTTTGATTTTCTGAAAGAAATTTTGCAAGAAATGTTATCATGGCAAGTTTCATGAATTCTGATGGTTGGATGGAAAAAGCACCTACTCCAATCCAGCTTCTTGATCCATTTCGGACATTGCCAACACCTGGGATAAGAACCAGAACTAATAGAACAAAACAAACAAGTAAGATTGTTTTTGCCCAAGTGCGCCATGTCCAATAATTAATGTTCATAATAAAAAACATAGCAGCAATTCCGACTCCTGCAAACAGCATTTGCCTCTTAGCGAAGAAAAAAGAGTCATGGAATTTATATTCTGCCCAAACCGCACTCGCGCTGTACACCATAATAAGCCCAACGGCTAATAGTGTCAGAGTAACAATTAACAAAATGTAATCAGGAGTAGTTCTCTTTGTCGGCACCAATACACACCTCGGGACTGAAAGTTTGGGCCTATACTTGTTTACTCTTCAAAAATTTCTCCTAGACAAGCCCTTACTTAAGCTTATGCACCGCTTCGATAAAAATGTCTCCTCTGACTTCAAAAGTTTTGTACTGATCCCAGCTCGCACATGCAGGTGATAATAAAATTACATCACCTGAGTTTGAATACTTATATGCAACAGGTACTGCCTCTTGAACATTATCGACACGCTCAATCTCTTTTATTCCAGCATCTCTTGCAATACGCTCAATTTTTGGTGCAGTTTGTCCAAAGGTGATTAAAGTCTTAACATTTTTTAAATATGGAATCAGCTCATCAAACTCATTTCCGCGATCCAATCCCCCTGCAAGAAGAATAACGGGTCCTGAAAAAGCGGCAAGAGCATTGACCGTTGCCAATATATTTGTAGCTTTTGAATCATTATAAAATTTACGACCATTCTTCTCAGCAATGAATTGCAGGCGATGCTTAACACCATGAAAAGTCCGTAAAACTTCTTGAATCGCTTCATTACTTACACCAGATAATTTTGCTGCAGCCATAGAAGAAAGAATATTTTCTAAATTATGTGTTCCAGGAAGAGCAATTTCATTTATTGGCATGATTTCCTCACCGTTAAAACAAATCCAGCCATTCTTAACATAGGCCCCTTCACTTAACTCATTCCTATTTGAGAATGGGACAATTGTTGCCTTTGACTGACGAGCAAGTTCCATCACATCTTGCTGTTCTGCATTTACAATTAAAAATTCTGCAGAAGTTTGATTTTTGGTGATATTCGCTTTTGCCTCTATGTACTCTTCTCTAGTGCCATGGTAATCTAAATGTGCATCATATAGGTTTGTAATAATGGCGATTTTTGGATTAAAGGTATCAATTCCCATAAGCTGGAATGAAGATAACTCAATGACAATTGTATTTTCTTCGCCTGCCTTTTGTGCAACTCCGGAAGCAACCTTTCCAATATTTCCGGCAATAAGTGAAGATTTATCCCCTGCCAACATCATTTCATAAACTAAAGTTGTTGTAGTTGTTTTTCCATTTGTCCCGGTAATCGCAATAAAAGGTGATTCAGAGATTTGGTAGGCAAGCTCTACCTCTGTAATAACAGGGATTCCCATTTCGAAGGCACGTGAAATCATTGGATTACTATAAGGAATTCCGGGATTTTTCACAATAAGCTCAAACCCTTCCTCAAGTAATTCAATTGGATGCTCCCCACATATCACTTTTATACCTTCCTCTAATAATCCTTGTGCCTCTGGGTTTTCAGATAAAGGCTTTTTATCATTTACTGTTACAAATGCTCCAAGCTTGTGGAGAAGTGCAGCCGCGGTTACCCCACTTTTAGCTAAGCCAAGAACAAGTATTTTCTTATATCTATACGTCTCAATCTGTCTCAATTACAACCACACCTCGATATAAATTCCAAGAAT
This sequence comes from Bacillota bacterium, assembly GCA_030705955.1. Lineage (GTDB taxonomy): Bacteria > Bacillota > Bacilli > Bacillales > Cytobacillaceae > JAUZPL01. Next base: position 34,583 of record JAUZPL010000034.1, read on the forward strand.
TGCAAACAATAATCCTACACTCCAAAAAGTAGTAACAACTTTCCATTCTGACCATCCACATAACTCATAATGATGGTGCAAAGGACTCATCCGAAAAATTCTTCTCCCTGTTGTTTTAAAGGATATAACTTGCAAAATGACGGAAAGTGTTTCTATGACGAAAACCCCTCCAATAATAATTAATAAAATTTCCAGCTTTGTTAAAATAGCAATTGTTGCAATCGCTCCTCCTAATGCAAGTGAACCAGTATCACCCATGAAGACCTTGGCTGGGTGGGCATTAAAGACTAAAAATCCTAGCACAGCCCCAACTACCGCCACTGAAAAAATAGCCACTTCAAATTGTGATTGATTCCATGCTAACACTGCATAAGCCCCGAATGCAATTGCTGCAGTACCTGGAACTAAACCATCAAGACCATCCGTTAAATTAACTGCATTAGAAAATCCAACTAACCAAAAGATAATAAAGAAAATATAAAACCAGCCTAAATCAACTGAATAGTTAGCAAAAGGAATATTAATTTCTGTTGGAAATCCACTTTGACGATAAATAATATAGAAAATAACAGATATAATAATTTGTCCTAAAAGCTTTTGCTTTGACGTTAAACCAAGATTTCTTTTCATGACTACTTTTATAAAGTCATCTAGGAAGCCAAGGAAACCAAATCCTAGTGTTACAAGAAGAAGTAAATAGGTCTTTACGGTTGGTTCACCAAATTTTCCTGTCATCACTAAAGTAGTAAGAACGATGGAAAGTAAAATCATGATTCCGCCCATAGTAGGTGTCCCGGATTTTTTTTGATGTGACTTGGGACCTTCTTCCCGTATGCTTTGTCCAAATTTCAACCTTCTTAAGAAAGGAATAAAAATAGGAGAAAGCAAAACTGTAATGAGGAATCCCATTAAAATTGTAAAAAACATAGCCTGCTCCATCATTTTATCCCCTCCCTTCAATAAGATTTAATTGTTTTTGATCACCTTTTTTAAGCATTACAGCTATATCATATGTGTTTTTTATTTTGTTAAGAAGTTTTTTATCCAAAAAAAGAAATTTTAAAGTACTCATTTTCCTATTTTATCTCCATTTTTTAAATTCTAATTGATAAATTAAAACCTTGCTTCTATTTCCTTTTTAGCCACTATTCGGTCATCAAAATCAAATACTTGATTCCCAATAATTTGGTAGGTTTCATGGCCCTTACCAGCGATTAAGATTACATCACCACTAGATGCCATATTTATAACCATCGTAATTGCTTCTTTTCGATCAGGTATAACAAGATAGTTTTCCCCCTTAACACCTGATTCCATTTCCATTAAAATTTCAAGAGGATTTTCACTTCTTGGGTTATCAGAAGTGAAAATGGGATTCGTTGCATATTTACAAGCAATTTGGGCCATTAAAGGACGTTTTTTTCGATCCCGGTCCCCGCCACACCCAATTAAGACATATATTTTCTTCATCGCAAATTGCCTGATGGTCTTTAATACATTTTCAAGACTATCAGGGGTATGTGCATAATCCACAATAACGGTGAAATCCTGTCCAGCATCTACAAGCTCAAACCTGCCTGAAACCCCTTCAACCTGCTCGATAGATTGAATACATCTTTGAAGCGAAATCCCCGAAACATAGGCAGTTGCTATACTTGCTAATGCATTATATACACTGAATTTACCAATTAATTTCATTTGAACGCCATACTTTGTTCCATTCAAAACTAAATCAAAAATAGTTCCTTTAGGTGTAATTTGAATATTAACTGCCTGAAAATCAGCTTCATTCTCAATGCCATATGAAACAACATGAGCGGCGGTTGATTTTTCAAAGGATTGAGAAGCAGAATCATCTGCATTCAGGATTGCAAATTTCGGATTGTCCAGCTCAAATGTGTTTCCTAGTTGTGTAAATAGCAGACCCTTCGCATGCTTGTATTCATCCATTGTATGGTGATAATCTAAATGATCTTGTGTTAAATTTGTAAAAACAGCAATATTATAATCGCATCCATGGACCCTTCCAAGATCCAGTGCGTGTGAGGATACCTCCATCACTGCTGAATCCACATTAGAATCTACCATCTGTTTAAATGTCTTTTGTAGGGTTAGACTTTCTGGTGTTGTATTTTTAGTTTCTAGCTTTTTATCCCCAATTTTTGTGTACATGGTTCCAATTAATCCGGTTCTTCTGCCGGCATCAGCTAAAATTTTTTCAATTAAATGGCTTGTCGTTGTCTTTCCATTTGTCCCTGTAATTCCAATTAGGTGAAGATTCTTTGTTGGATGACCATAAAATGCATCTGCTATCACAGCCATTGCCCTACTCGTATCTTTCACAACGATAACGGGTACTGAAAGCGATAAAGGACGTTCTGCTAAAACGGCTACCGCACCACTTTGGACTGCCGCTTCCGCAAAATCATGTCCATCAACTGTATACCCTTTAATGCATATAAACATGCTGCCCGGATGTATCTTCCGATTATCATTTTCAACCGATTCAATCTCAGGGTTTTCACCCTTATAAGGGATTAATAGATGCAAGTATTCTAGCAGCTCTTGTAACCTCATTTTCCTCAAATCCTCTCATTACTAAAGGGGCATTAAAATAGATTAGCTTGTTACCCTTTTCGTTAGAAGTTCCACCTTATTTTACATGAAATAAAAACATTTTGCCATGAGTTTGAGAAAAGGATTTTAAACTAAAATTGGGTGGCAAAGATATCAGCCACCCTTTTTTTAACGCCTTATTCTTTTTTATCAAAGTATAATCTTATACTTGAGCCTTCTTTAATCTTTACACCTGCTGCTGGGGACTGTCTAACAACAACATTGCCAGTACCGCTAGCATCTATTTTTAAATTGACAAGTTGTTCTCGAAGCTCAGCCTTCGTTAATCCAACTAGGTTTGGAACTTTTATTAAAGGAGTGTCAAAAATAGTCTTTTTCTTCTCCAGCTGATTCGTTCTTGGCTGAACTCCCATAGCACGCAAGCTATCCTTCATGATCGTCCCTACAATTGGAGCCGTTACCTGACCTCCAAATTGAACAGTACCTTTCGGATTATCAACTGCAACGTATACAACAATCTGCGGATTGTCTGCTGGAGCAAAGGCAATAAATGAGAGAATGTAGTTATTTTCTAAATACCTTCCATTTTGCGCCTTTTGAGCTGTACCCGTTTTCCCACCGATTCGATATGAATCAACAAAGGCCTTACCACCAGTACCTTGTGCTACAACACTCTCAAGTGCTGCACGTACCTTTTTAGAAGTCTCTTCGGAAATAACTCTCCTTTTTTCGACTGGAGTATTTCTCATGACCACTTCCTTCGTCACCGGGTCAATTAATTCCTTCGCAATATAAGGTTTATAAAGAATTCCACCATTTATGGCTGCAGATACTGCGGCCACCTGCTGTATTGGCGTAACTGAAACCCCTTGCCCAAAGGCTGTGGTTGCCAATTCTACAGGACCAACCTTGCTTAAAGGGAAAAGAATTCCTGTTCCTTCTCCAGCTAAATCAATACCAGTCTTCTGTCCGAAGCCAAAATTTTTAATATACTTAAACAATGTATCTTTGCCAAGCCTTTGTCCTAATTCAACAAACCCTGGGTTACAGGAATTTTGAACTACCTGTAAAAAGGTTTCACTTCCATGCCCGCCCCTTTTCCAACACTTGAGCCTAGCTCCAGCAACCTCCGCATATCCTGGGTCATTAAAATGATCCTTCTCCAAATCTACTTTTCCTTCCTGCAATGCTGCAGCAAGTGTAATAATTTTGAAGGTAGAACCTGGCTCATATGTGGACCAAACGGGAAGATTTCGGTTATAGACCTCTTGTGGAACATTTCGAAAATTAGCAGGGTTAAAGCTCGGACGGCTGGACATAGCTAAAATTTCTCCATTATTAGGATTCATCGCAATGGCAATGATACCATCAGGATTATATTTTGCTTGGGTATTATCCAGTTCCCTTTCGATGATCGTTTGTATTTTAGTATCAATAGTTAATTTCAAATCCAATCCATTTTGAGGGGGTTCATAATCATCTGCCATGTTTTTCATCCGCTGATGTTTCGCATCGGCGTAAAACTTAACGGCTCCTTTTTTCCCACTTAATTCTTTATCGTAGTATAATTCGAGCCCCATTAACCCCTGGTTGTCCACTCCTGCAAAACCAAGTACATGCGAGAGATAGGTTCCAAACGGATAATACCTTTTTGAATCCTCCCCAATATACACACCATCAAGGCCTAAGGCCCTTATTTCTTTTGCTTTCTCGTGGGAAATTTTTCTTCCTTCCTTAATCCTTACGATAGATTCTTTCTTGGTAATTTCCCGATATGCCGTTTCCTTTGACATTTTCAGTACCGAAGCAAGCTTTTCTGCGGCAAAAGAAGGATCCTTTATTTGTCTAGGAACCACATATACGGTTGGAGCGCTTATATTTGTTGCTAAGGCAACACCATTCCGATCAACAATTTCTCCTCGTTGTGGCTCAAATGGGACATTACGGCTCCATAAGCCTTTTGCGCGATCTGTTAAATTATTCCCTAGTAAAAACTGAACGTAACCTAGCCGAACATCAATGATAAAAAAGACCAATATTCCGGCAAGCAGGGCCATCAATAACCGTTTACGAACGGTCACATTTGAAACACGCATATTGTAAACGATCCTCCTTTATTCGTAGGTCGTTCATTTATATGCTTGTACTTTTTTGATTAGAACTATTGATAATAGTTAGCTAGTCCTTCCCCTTATTACTTTAATTTGTTGTTCCCGTTTTTTTTGGCTCGGGAGCAGCAAACTGAGCAATTAAATTATCACTTTGATGAAGAATGGATCCTGGTTTAATATTTTGTTGGACTGCATAACCATTTCCACTTGTTTTTAATGGAGTACCAGTTATTTGCGCTAACCTCATAACATCTCGTAAGGACCAGCCTTTTATATCAGGCATTGCAATTGAACCATTTGTTTTAAGAAAAACCTTATCCCCTTCCAGCACAGTCGTTCCTGCCTTAGGAATTTGTGAAGTTATTTCATTTCCTTTTCCAAGTACTACTGTTTGAATCCCCTTATCTTTAAGGTCGTTAACTACTGTTTGAACAGATTCACCAGATAAGTCAGAAAGGGTATTTTCCGAATTCTTTTCTTGTTTAGATGGTTGGATATTTAAATATTGTAAGCTATTCTTCATCACAGGATCAAAAATCATCGAAACTGGAATTGACCCTTTTGTATAATTATCAACATTCGGCTGCTGTACAGCAACATAAACAATTAGTTTTGGGTCATCCTTTGGTGCCATTCCAATAAAAGAAAAAATATAGTTACTTGGGCCCGTTAAATATCCTCCTTTAGGATCCGGAATTTGGGCTGTACCTGTCTTACCCGCAACATCGTATCCATCTATTTTGTACCTGCTTCCCGTTCCCTTTGGGGAGGTAATGACTGTCTCAAGATAATCTCTTACTTTTTTTGCTGTTTCTGCAGAAATAGGGGTACCAGCCACCTCAGGTGTTATTTGTTGGACGACTTCCCCAGTATCATGGTTAACTATTTTTTCCACAACATGTGGTTTCATCATTTTCCCATCATTTGCAACTGCTGTTGCAGCTTGAACCTGTTCAATGGGTGTTATGGCTGATCCCTGTCCAAAAGCGGTTGTCGCTTTCTCAATTGGATATTGAAACAGTATTTTTCCAGCTGCTTCATTAGGAAGTTCAATACCAGTGGGCTTATCTAGACCAAACTTTAATAAATATGCATGAAAGCGGTCAAACCCTAATTTTTCACTGGCAAGCCTTGCAAAGGCTACATTGGAAGACCTTTGAAGACCTTCTAAAAAGGTAATGCTTCCCCATCCTGAGTAGTTCCAGTCATGGATTGTTTGGCTTTTCGGGGTAACTTTATAGGATCCTGATTTGTAATATTCATTCGGGTTGAAAACATTTTCCTGTACTGCGGCAGAAAGTGTAATCACCTTCATGGTAGATCCAGGTTCAAAAGAAGTTTCTACAGCCTCATTATGCCAGCTTAGATTAATTCCATCCTTTGTTTCTGGATCAAAGGATGGTCGCTGCCCCATAGCTAATATTTCTCCAGTTTTTGGATTGGCAACAATGGCAATAATTTTTTTCGGTTTATATTGTTGTTGTACCTGGTTCATAGCATCTTCTAAGAAGGTTTGAATTTTCTTATCAATTGTGAGGTGTACATCATCACCATCATGAGCAGGTGTTACTTTTGGTTTATCATCAGGAAGTAAGTATCCCCAAAGGTCACTTTCATAATTAATTTTCCCATTTGTTCCTGTTAAATATGAGTTAAAAGACTTTTCAATTCCCATTTTCCCAATAGATTTATATGTTCCATCTGGCTGTTCAACTTGGTCTGCATATCCAACAAGGTGTGAAGCAAAAACTCCATTAGGATAGAATCTTTTCGAATCCTGTACAAATGTAATCCCTGGAAGATGCAAAGCTTCGATTTTTTGTTTTGTTTCGAAAGAAACATCCCTGCCTGCTTTACCGAATTCAACCTGAAATCTTCCTTTTTTCTTTAACAGGCTATAGATCTTCGGTTCACTCATATGGATATATTTTGATAGTTTTTTTGCTGTATTTTCTGGATCAACCACATTTTGAGGATTTTTAGGATCAATGGTCATTTTTTTATCTAGGATGGCAACAAGTGAATAGGAGGCAGCATCCTCTGCAACTATATCCCCGTTTCTATCCAAAATGTTTCCTCTTGAAGCTTGTAACACACCCACCCTGCTATGCTTTTGCTGGGCCTTTGCTACTAAGGGCTGTCCCAACACTTCTCCAGTTATTTGAATAGAAAAATATCGATAAATTAATATAAAAAAGAGCAGGCTGAATATTACAAATAATATCGCTGCTCCAACATTCATATATGGCTGTTTTTTAATCATTTTCCTTGCACAACCTTAACATTATTTTCGTTAAGCACTAAGCCCATCTTTTTTGCTTTGTCTAAAATGCGCTCATATGTACTAAGCTGGCTTACCTGTACTTGGAGATCATTGTTTGTTTTTTGTTGTTCCTTAATGGAGGATTGCACTTGCTGAATATCTTTGTTTACTTGATAAATTTCTGATTGGTTGGAAACGATATGGATTGCTCCGAAACAAACCATTCCCGCAAAAGCTAAACCAAGAAACCTCTCTCCAGGTGTAAGCCAAAACTTTTTCGTGTCAATTACCTGTGTTGTTTTAACCTCTGGACGTTGTTGTATCTGATGCTGCTGTTCTAGATTTCTAGCAAGATTGCTCATTCCTTCCCCTCCTAAATTGGACTTATAATTTTTCTACAATCCGCAGTTTTGCAGACCTGGCACGATTATTAAATTCTAATTCTTCATCAGATGGAACAATTGGTTTTCTTGTAATTAATTTTAAGGTTGGCTTAAATTCTTCCGGAATAATCGGAAGTCCATGCGGTAAATCAGGAGTTTCACTTTCCTTTTTGAAAATAGACTTACAGATCCTATCCTCTAAGGAGTGAAAGGTAATGACACTAATTCTACCACCCTCACCCACAAGGTCAATTGCTTGTCCAAGTGATTTTTCAAAAACAGCAAGCTCATCATTAACTGCAATACGAATTGCTTGAAAAACTCGTTTTGCTGGATGCCCACCTTTTCTTCGAGCAGGAGCTGGAATTGCCTCTTTGATTAGCTCCACAAGCTCGCCAGTTGTTTCGATTGGCTTCAATTCCCTTGCAGCCTCAATTTTTCTAACAATTTGCTTTGAAAATTTTTCCTCTCCATAACGGAAAAAGATTCGAACTAAATCTTCATATGTCCAATGATTAATTACATCATAGGCTGAAAGTGATGCATCTGCGTCCATTCTCATGTCCAATGGTGCATCATGATGATAACTAAATCCTCTTTCAGGTGTGTCAAGTTGGGGAGAAGAAACGCCCAAGTCATACAGAATCCCATCCACTTTATAAACACCTAGTTTTTGAAGTTCTTCTTTTAAATGTAAAAAATTACTTTTAATAATGGTTATTTGATCGCGGTATTGGGACAATTTTTCTTTGGCATTTGCAATTGCAATTTCATCTTGGTCGAAGGCATATAATTTTCCGTTGCCTTCAAGCTCGGATAGAATACGGGCACTATGTCCAGCTCCACCTAACGTACAATCTACATAAATACCATCTGGTTTAATCTTTAGCCCCTTGACCGCTTCTTCCAACAGGACTGTTGTATGTTCAAACATTGTTTTGCCACCCTTCCAATCGAAACGATATATAATGAATAGAAATATTTCATTGAATTTCTGATTGATTCGTTAAAATAACTTTCCCATTATATATCAAACCCAATCATATTTTCAGCAATTTCGGCAAAAGATTCCTCAGATTTAACGAAGTAATCTTCCCAAATTTCTTTGCTCCATATTTCAATTCGATTGGAAACGCCAATAATGACACATTCTTTTTCTAATTTTGCATATTGAAGCAATGGAATTGGAATATTAATTCTTCCAGTCTTATCAAGTTCACTTTCTGTTGCACCTGAAAAGAAAAATCTTGTAAAGGCACGGGCATCTTTCTTTGTCAGTGGTAATCCTTTCAGTTTATCCTCTAAAATTTCCCACTCTGTTAATGGATATCCAAACAAACATTGATCAAGTCCGCGAGTGATGATAAACATTTCACCAAGATTATCGCGAAATTTGGAGGGAACTATCAATCGGCCTTTATTATCAATGCTGTGATGGTATTCACCCATGAACATACCCATTACCCCCACTTTCTATTTAAAATGTACCACATCTCCCCACTTTCCTCCACCCATTTTTATAATTATTTATTCCTATTTTTCAGAAATTCCTTTAAAAAGAAAAAAACTTCACAAAATAGTGAAGTCAGGCTGTCGAAAAACATTCGATAGCCTTTAATTTCATTCATTTTCTTTAATTATTCTCCGCGTTAATTTGTTGCAATATAATTAGTACATAAGCTTTTAAACAGGTCTGTTGATTTCCGCTCCAGTCGCTCGCTTTCCGCGGGCGTGACGGGGAGCTTCCTCGGCGCTGATGCGCCTGCGGGATCTCCCCAGCCCCGTACTCCCGCAGGAGTCGAGCGCCTTCCGCTCCAATCAACAGAGTGTTTTTCAATTAAGACTTTCAGCTCTACTAATTAATGTATTTTGATGACTTAAACAAGTCGATTGAAGAGGATAACTTAAACACGAAAAAAAAGCTATTAAAAGAAAAAGAGGAAATGAAAGAAACTAAGGCAATTCGAGTAAGTACAACTTACCCTGAATGTGGTTTTATGTCCCATGAAAATAAACAAGAAATGTTCTGTTACCTTGCCACCGAACTACAGACATGAAGTTTAATATAATTACGGACGTATATATTACTCCTTGTAATGTTCATGATTCCGTTCCATATCTTAGTCGGTTGGACCAAAACTACAACCCGTGATGGATATAGAGAATAAAGTCTGATTCGAAGAAGTGTATGAACTGTCCATTACTTTTCCAATGTACACGCTCAAAAAATAAGGTAAAAGTTGTAACACGACATGTATGGGAGGAGCATAAGGAAAAGGTAAGGTTGAATCGCTTATCCAAATCGGGAAAGATGCTTTATAAATTTAAAAAGGAAAAA